>CALACD010000509.1 GCA_937890445.1 uncultured Acidimicrobiia bacterium
CCGGCCATCACAGTGATGGCCTCGAGCTCGAACTGACACGCCGCGACATCCCGTACGTCAAGTACGGGGGTCTCAAGTATCTCGAGGCGGCCCACGTCAAGGACCTGTTGTCTCTTCTTCGCATCCTCGACAACCCGGCCGACGAGCTGGCATGGCACCGGGTGTTCAACAGCCTCGAAGGAGTTGGACCCGCGACCGTTCGACGCCTCGTCGACGAACTCGGCATCTCGACCTCGCAGCCCGTCGCCGCCACCGACGGGGTCCAGGATCTTCCCACCGACGGCGCCCTCGTCCGCTTCATCGACGGTGTCGGCAAGACACCGAGCCAGGCCGCCGAGCAGGTGGAGGAACTGCGCTCCGCTCTCGCCGACTGTACGGGTGAGGGCCTCCCTCCGGCCCAACAGGTCGACCGCCTGAAGCGGTTCTGTGCGCTGACCTTTCCCGGCAGCTACGAGAACCCGGCCGCCCGTCTGGCCGACATCGAGCAACTGGCGGCGACCGCTTCGGCCTATTCCTCGCGCAGCAGGTTCCTGGCCGAACTGACCCTCGATCCGCCGTCCAAGACCAGCGAACGAGCCGGACCTCCCTTTCTCGACGATGACTGGTTGACGCTGTCCACCATTCATTCGGCCAAGGGAATGGAGTGGCGGTCCGTCCATCTCCTCCACGCTGCTGACGGCAACATTCCCTCCGACATGGCGATCGGCGACCAGGACGGCCTGGCCGAGGAACTCCGCCTGCTCTATGTCGCTCTCACCCGAGCCAAGGACGAGCTCACGGTCACATTCCCCCTGCGCTACCACGTCAACCGATACGCAACCGACGATCGACACCTCTATGCCCAACTCAGCCGGTTCATCGAGCCGGTGCGGCAATTGTTCGACGAGGTCGGCACCTCGGTCGGGCGCGAGGATCAGTTCCTGGATCTGACCTCGGTCGGGGTGGCCGACGAGGTCGACCTGATGCTGCACTCACTCTGGGACTGACCGAGCCGGGACTGACCGAGCCGGGACCGACCGAGCCGGGACCGAGCGAGGAAGGTGGCCGACTGGATTCGAACCTAGGATCCAGCGGTGACCGATTCGACCCCACCAGGCTGGTACCACGCAGCCGGAGACCCCGCCGGAACGCATCGCTACTGGGACGGAACCAACTGGCACGGCGCTCCCCAACCGGTACCCACCACTGGGTCGCCCGGCTTCTCGGGCATGGGGGGAGAACCAACGACCGGAGGCCCCGGCTTCACCGTGACCCGCAACGGGGGCTACCCCGAGGACAGCCAGGCCGTGCTGGCTCTGATCATCTCCATCACCGGGCTGGTGGCCTGCTGCGGTCTGACCTGCCCCATCGGGTGGTACCTGGGTCAGCGGGAACTGAACGCCATCGACGCAGGTCGGCGACAACCGCAGAATCGGGGAACGGCGAACGGGGCCAAGATCATCGGCATCATCGGGACCGCGATCATGCTGTTCGCGGTCGTGGCCTACGCCATTCTGATCGTCGCCATTCGAGCGTGACGGGATGACACCGGCGACGATCTCCACCGCTGCGTTCTCTGGCCCCGATCGGCGCCCATCGATCCGCTGGCTGGTCGGGTTGGCCGGACCGTTGGGACTGGCCGTCGTTGCAGTCGGCGCCGCTGGGGACGGCCCCCCTCTGTGCCCGATCCGGCGGTGTACCGGCCATGCCTGCCCGGGTTGTGGCATGACGAGAGCACTCGGAGCACTGGTTCGGGGTGATGTCGAACTCGCGCTGCGTTACCACCCGCTGGTCGTCCTGGTCGGGGCGCAGTTGTTGGCCCTGTGGGCAATCGCCGTCGCCGGACGCTGGTCACCCCGCATCACCCGCGCCCTGCCCGTGCCCATCGCCGTCACCTCCGTTGCCCTGGTGGCGGTGTGGGCCCTTCGATGGCGCCTCGGGCTGCTCGACGTCATCGCCGCACCGTGACCGAGGCATTGGACCGGGTCATTACCATCCCGGCATCGCTCGACATCACCGCAACGGTGCGGTCGGCCAAGAACCCGGTGATGGTGGGACCGACCGAGACCTGGTGGTCGACCCGTACTCCCGTCGGCACCGCCACCCTGCTGCTACGCCGGGTCACCGACACCACCGTCGAGGCCCAGGCCTGGGGCGATGGAGCGACCTGGGTGCTCGACCAGGCGCCCGCGCTGCTCGGGGCCCGGGACGATCTGGATGGCTTTCACCCTCGGGGCAACGTGTCCGAGCTGTGGCGACACCATCCCTTCCGTCTGGCCCGAACCGATCGCCCGTGGGACGCCCTCGTCGGCGCCGTCTTCGGCCAGAAGGTCCAGGTCGCCAACGCAGTGAAAAGTCGCCGTTTGTTGGCCCGACACTTCGGTGATCCTGCTCCCGGGCCCCGCGATGGCTGGGTACTCCCGAGCCCCGACACCGTGGCTCGAATGGGATACGCCGACTTCCATCCACTCGGAGTCGAACGCAAGCGGGCCGAGACGCTGATCCGCGCTGCTCGGGAGATGCGCCGACTCGACGACCTCTGGACCCGCGAACCCCACGAGGTACAGTCCCGCCTGCAGCGCATCGCCGGCATCGGCCCCTGGACGGCTGCCATGGTCACGGCGACATCGATGGGTGATGCCGACGCCGTCCCCATCGGTGACTTCCATCTCCCCAACACCGTGGCCCATACCCTGGCGGGCGAGCCCCGCGCCGACGACGCCCGGATGCTCGACCTCCTGGAACCCTACGTCGGACATCGTTGGAGAGTCATCCTGTTGTGCAAGACAGCGGGCCGTGCCCCCAAGTACGGCCCCCGACTCGGCCTCCGCGGCGACGGGCTCCATCTCGGCCGTTGACCGATCACCCCGCTCTGGCCCCGGCAGGCCGAGGGTGCGAGGCTTGCGGCCATGGGGATCAACTTCGAAACGCTCAGCGACATCATTCGACATCACGGGGCCGAACGGCCCGACGCTTCCGCCATGCGGTTCGAGGGACAGCGCTTCACCTACGGGCAATGGGACCGCGAGTCGAATCAGTTGGCCCAGGCCTTGCTGGCCGAGGGCATCGGCCCGGCCGACCGGGTCGGTTTCCTGGCTCACAACACCCCGGAGTACTTTCCGCTGTTGTTCGGAGCGGCCAAGATCAGGGCCGTCACCCTCGCCGTCAACTGGCGCCTGGCCCCCGCCGAAATGGAGTACATCCTCGACCATGCCGACGTCGGGGTGCTGGTCATCGGTCCCGAGTTCGTCGGCCATCTGGCCGCCATGAACCTGCCCCGACTCCGCAAGGTCGTGGTGATCACCGACGACGCAGCAGTGGCGGGGACTGCCGATCTCGAGACGTTCGCAGCTTGGAGGCAGACCTACCCCGCAACCGATCCCGGGACCCGGTCGAGCCTGGACGACGTCTGCTATCAGCTGTACACCTCGGGCACGACAGGTCTTCCCAAGGGTGTCGAGGTCAGCAACCGGGCACTGGTCCAGCAGATGGTCAATCGGTGCAAGGTCTGGCAGTTCGATGCCGACACGGTCAACCTCGTGTGTCTGCCCTTGTTCCACATCGCCGGGAGCGGTTGGGCCGTTGCCGGGCTGTGGTGTGGCGCCGACGCGGTCCTGCTCCGCGAGATAGATCCCGTCGAGATGCTCGCCGTCATCCCGGCCGAAGGAGTCACCAACGCCATCATGGTGCCGGCCGTCATCCAGATGCTGCTGGCAACCCCGGGAGCAGCCGATGCTGATTTCAGCTCGTTCCGCAACATCGTCTACGGCGCTGCCCCCATCACCGAGGACGTCCTGATCCGGGCAATGGAGACATTCCGGTGCGACTTCGTGGCCGGGTACGGATTGACCGAACACGCCACCGCAACCTACCTACCGAGCGAGGACCATGACCCCGGTGGCCCCCGAGCCCATCTGCTGCGCAGCGTGGGCAAGGCGGTCGACGACGTGGAGATCAAGATCGTGGACACCGACACCATGGTCGAGCTCGCCGACGGTGAGGTCGGTGAGGTCTGGCTACGAGGGCCGCAGGTCATGACCGGCTATGCCAAGCGGCCCGACGACACTGCGGCCGCCATGCCAGGCGACGGGTGGCTACGGACCGGAGACGCCGGCTACCTCGAATCCGGCTATCTGTATCTGAAGGACCGGGTGAAGGACATGATCATCTCCGGAGGCGAGAACGTCTATCCCGCCGAAGTCGAGAATGCGCTGATGCCCCACCCCGACATCGTCGACGTCGCGGTGATCGGTGTCCCCGATCCCAAGTGGGGAGAGACCGTGAAGGCAATCGTGGTTCCCCGATCCGGGGCTGCTCCCGACGAGGGCGCCATCATCGAGTTCTGTCGAGAGCGACTGGCGCACTTCAAGTGCCCGACCTCGGTCGACTTCATCGAGGTCCTACCCCGCAATCCATCGGGCAAGGTGCTCAAGACCGAGCTACGAGAGCCGTACTGGGTCGGTATCGACCGTCGCATCAATTGACCCCGGCGCAGGGTCGCACGATCTCGGGTGATACGGGTAGCGGGACTTCACGTCGTTGATCGGCTTCTCGACCAGATCCCACGACAACTTGGCGGCGAGAACCGAGCATGACGCCAGCAGCACGAACGCAGCCCCATCGTTGTCGGGTGCACCCACCCCGATCTCCTCCAACAGCCTCGGGGCCGGCATGTGCCACAGATAGATGCCGTAGGCCAGCCTCCCGATCCACAACATCGGCGACAGTTCCAGAAACCCACCGGCGACGCCATCGGTCGTCGCCCACAGCACCACGGCTGCGCACAGCAGCGGCCAGCCGAGAATTGCGAGCACGTGCGAGCCTTCGAAGGACCACCACCAGGCCGCCATCCAACCGATGCCGGCGACGACGCCGAGACCCGCCACCAGCTCGAACACGTGCGGTAGACAACGGACCGCCAGGGCCAGAACCACACCGATCAGCAGCCCGTAGAAGGAAGCCGGAGGGATCAGGCCGAGGTCCGAGCCGAGCCATCCACCCACCGTCCCCAGCTTCGCCGCCGCCGCCCCGGCCACGACCACGCTCAGACCGAGCACGCCAGCCAGTCGCCGGCGCCCGCTGAAGAGCACCACCAGTGGGATGACGAGGTAGAACTGTTCCTCCACCGCCAGACTCCACGTGTGGGACCAGTACTCGGGCCACGCACTGAGCGTCTCGATGTGCACGTTGCTCAGATACAGCGGGTACCAGTACCACTCGGGATCGGGCAGTCCGAGAATCGCAGCCGTCAGCGCCAGAAAGACGAAGTAGGCCGGGAAGATGCGGAGCGCACGACGGATCGCGAAGGCTCGAAGGGTGAACCAGGGCCGGGCTCCCTCGGCGTGGTTGCGGGCCTGGGCATCGACGAGGATGCCGCCGATGAGATAGCCGCTGAGCACGAAGAACAGCGATACCCCCATCTCCCCCAGTGGGAGAGGCCGACCCCAGAGGGTCGGATGGAACCAGTGATACACGGCGACCGCCAACACCGCCAGGGCACGCAACCCATCGAGGCGGGGGAAATGACCTGTCACCCTCTCCTGTATCGGCATCTACGACAAGGGCTTGACCGATCTCACGAGCAGCGACGGACCGCGTCGGTCAGGGCAACGGCTCGAGGGTCACCGGCAATACCTCCACCCATGGCGTTCATGACGTAGCCGAAACCGATCCCGGTCGCGGGGTCGGCGAAGCCGAGCGATCCCCCGGCCCCGTAGTGTCCGAAGGATCCCTCCGCCAAGAGCGGAGAGGTGTCGCAGTGCAGCATGAAACCGTGACCGAACCTGGTTTCCAGTACCAGGCAGGCATCGGGCCCTCGCACCTGCTCGCGTCGCATCTGATCGACCGTCGAGTCCTGAGCCAACCGCACACCATCGACCTCGCCGATGGTGGCAGCGTACATCCGGGCCAGAGATCTGGCCGTGGTGATGCCGTTGGCAGCCGGCATCTCGGTGGCATGCACGGCCCGGGTGTTGAACGACATGCCGGGGCCCGAAATGGCCAAGGCGCCGTCCATGGTCAGCGCCCGCCCCCCGTTCGTACCTGGACCGGCGATCTTCATCATGAGTTCGAGTTCGTCGCCTTCGGGACGGGGCGCCCCTCGGAGCACGGCGACCCGACACTCCTCGGCTTCGGGTAGACCGATCCAGAAATCCAGACCCAGCGGCGCAGCCACCTCGTCGGCGAAGAACCGCCCGATTCGGCGACCGTCGACCCGGCGGACCAACTCGCCGGCAAGCCAACCGTAGGTGAGGGCGTGGTAGCCGTGCATCGAACCCGGTTCCCACCGCGGCAGTTGGGCCGCCAACGCCTCGACCACGGGATCGACGGCCAATACCTCCTTGAGTCCGAGTGGCGGGTCGGCGAAGATGAGACCGGCCTGGTGGCTCATCAGTTGGCTGACGGTGACGGCTTCTTTGCCCGCAGCGGCGAACTCCGACCAGTAGGCGGCAACCGGCGCGTCGTAGTCCAACATGCCTCGCTCGACCAACATGCCGATGCAGATGGCGGTCGCCCCCTTCGTGGCGGAGAACACCAGAGCCATGGTGTCGGACGTCCAGGGTTCCTGGGTCGCGCTGTTGGCGGTCCCGGCCCACAGGTCGACCACCTGGCGGCCCTCGACGAAGAGGCTGCATGCCGCCCCCAGCTCTCCCCGCTGCTCGAAGTTCTCCACGAAGGCGTCTGCCACCGCTGCGAACCCGTCCTCTACCTCACCGTGGATCTCGACCATGCCAACTACCCTGCCACCGAAACGTCAGGGCAGGAAAGCGGGGAGGCCTACCAGTGCCGGAGATCGATCGGCCACTGATCGATGACCTCACTGCCGTCGACCACCCACATCCTCTCGTGCTTGGCAATCGTCGGATCGACGTGTGCCGTCTGGAGCCGAACCCGGTCACCGAAGCGGAGTTGGCCGGGCTCGACCGACAGCGTGGCATGCTCGTCGGAGCAGAAGCGGAGCTCGCCATCGGGCCACGTCGGATTGCCATGGTCCATGCCGAACGACTTCAGACCGGCATCGACGACCGCCCAGCCCTTGGGACTCACCGAAACCACGCTCGACAGGACCGACAACGCCTGTTCGAACGGAATCTCCAAGGTGGCGTACTGGGTGTCCATCAGACAGTACGAACCGGCCTGGATCTCGTTGGCCCACGTGTTGACGGCGTACGTTCCGGTTCCTCCGGCCGACACGATGTCGCCTCCCACGTCGGCGTGAGCCCGCAGCAGTAGAGCCATCGCCGCTTCGACCTTCTCGGCTCGGCGTTCCTGGGTCGGGACCATCATCAGATGACCCTCGTAGCCCATGACCCCGCGCACGTCGAGGCCTTCGGCTCTCGCCAGTTCGGCAAGGCGACCAGCGTCTTCGGGATCACAACCACACCGCGGCAACCCGACCTCCACATCGATGAGAACACGGCGAACCCCACCATCGATCACTGCGTTCAGCACGTCCTCGGAGTCGACGGCAACGGTGATGTTCGCTCCGCCGTCCACGAGGCGCCCGAGACGCACGTAGTCGATGATCTCGTTGGCCAGGAGCAGATCGCTGTCCAGTCCGGCTCGGACCATGCCCTCGATCTCGCCGGCCGTGGCGGCACAGAAACGGTGATGACCGGCATCGACCAACTGCTTGGCCAACGAGGTCGATTTGAATGCCTTGACGTGCGGCCGAAGCGCAGCACCAGGACGGGCCTCGGCCATCAGGGCCACGTTGCGATCGAAGATCGATTTCTCGACGACGAGCGCCGGGGTCGGCAACTGGTCAATGGATGTAGGCGTGTGGTCCACGACATGACCTTAGGCTCGAAACCAACGGCCCGCCCGTAGCGCCGGCGATCGTCACTTCCCAAGCCGAACCGATGACTCAGTACGTGGCGAGCGCCTCGGTCACCGCGACCCGGTACCGCTCGACGTTGGCCAACTTCACCGTGTCGAAGCCTCGGACCATGTCATACAGGCCAAGGATGTTCACGGCCCGGTCGTAGTTGCCGGCGTCGAGCGTGGCCAACACGGTGTCGATGAGCCCGCGATAGTCATCGATCAGCTGACGCTCCATGCGACGCTCCTCGGTCCGACCGAATGGATCGAACTTCTTGCCTCGCAACTTCTTGGTCCGCAACAGCCCTTCGAACATCTTGCGTCCAGCGGCCTCGGGAATCGGGATCTTCTTGTCGTAGCCCACGTTCTTGAGGGTCGGCGGCTTCAGCTGGTAGCTGACCTTGGCCTCGGGACCGAACTGTCGCTTCGCTCGTTCCGAGATGTCCGACTTCATGGCCAGGCGGGCAACCTCGTACTCGTCCTTGTAGGCCATCACCTTGTAGAGCATCCGAGCGACCGTCTCGCTCAGATCGGTTCGATCGCCGACCAACGCGGCCTCGGCAGCCCGTACCTTCACCAGGTCGGCAGCGAACTGCCGGGCATAGGCCTCGTCTTGATACTCGATCAGTTCCGGCAATCGGTAGGCCAGAACTTCCTGCAGTCCGTCGCTGCCACCGATCTCGGCCGCCATTGCAGCCGCAGGGCCGGTCAGGGCCGGCGGGCCGGCCTCGGCTCGTGTCGCCGAATCGATCTCGAGCTGTGCCAACAGCTCGGGCTCGACGGCGAGGCGACGCCCAAGGCGGAATGCATCGATGTTCGTCTGGACCGAGACGCCGTTCAGTTCGATCGCCTTCTCGATGCTGGCACCGCTGACCGGCAGCAGGCCCTTCTGGTAGGCCACGCCGACGACCAGCACGTTGGCTGCTGGCTGACTGGCGAAGACCTTACGGGCGATGCCGGCAGCATCGAGCCAGACGTTGTCCTGGCCCTTGGTCGCGCCATCCAGGGCGCTCTGGAACTTGGCCAGCTCGGGGAAGGACTCGGCACCCCGCCCCGAGACCATGGTTCCGGTCGGCACCAGGGTCGTCGACACAACGGCCGTGGTGCGCTCCGGATCGACCCGGTCCAGATTCTTGGTTCCGGTGAGCAGATCGAACACCAGGAAGGTGTCGGTCGAACCCTCGCCGACCCGGTTGGACGACTTCAAGAGATCGTCACCCTGGTCGGCGGCCAGCGAGATGCGCAGGTTCGAAACCACCGGACCGCCCTTCTGGGCCATACCGGTCTGATCGAGACCGCTCGAGAACTTCCCGTCGAGCAGCGCAGCGGTGGCGATGACCTGATTGACCGTGACCACGCCGGTGCCCCCGATGCCGACCAGCAGGATGTTGGCCTCGTCGGGGATCGAGGGTTCGCTGGGCATCGGACCGTCGGGAACGCCGGCTGCGGCTGCCTTGCTCGGCTTGAAGTCCGGGTCGATCTCGACGGTGACGAAGGCCGGGCAGTTGCCACCGAGGCAGGTGAGGTCGAAGTTGCAGGACTCTTGATGGATCTGGGTCTTGCGGCCGAACGGGGTTGCCACCGGGTGGACCGATGCACAGTTCGACACATCACCGCAGTCGCCGCAACCCTCGCAGATGTCCTCGTTGATGATCACCCGGGTGGTGGGGGTGGCGATGGTGCCGCGCTTGCGACCTCGACGAAGTTCGGCTGCGCACTGCTGATCGTAGATGAGGACGCTGACTCCCGAGACGTCTCGCAGTTCACGCTGCACATCGTCGAGGTCGTCTCGATGACGGATGGTGGCGATCTTGGCGAACGACGAACCGATACGACCCACCGGCAGACGGCCCGACTGGTCGCCGTACTTCTTCACGTCGTCGGCCACGACCACGATCTTGGTCACGCCCTCGGCCTCGAGGGCTCGGGTCATGTCGGGCACGGTCATGGCGCCGGCTGCATCCTGGCCGCCGGTCATGGCCACGGTGCCGTTGTAGAGGATCTTGTAGGTGATGTTCACACCAGCCGAGACGGCCTGACGGATGGCGAGCGAGCCGGAATGGGCAAAGGTGCCGTCACCGAGGTTCTGGAATCGATGGGTCTCGTCGAGGAAGTGCGACATTCCGACCCACTGCGCACCCTCGCCGCCCATATGGGTGATACCGAAGTTCTCCCGCTCCATACCGAGGGCCATGCCGTGGCAGCCGATACCGCCACCGGCCATCGAACCATCCGGCATCCGAGTCGATCGATTGTGCGGACAGCCCGAACAGAAGTACGCGCCGCGATCTGGGAGTTCCTTGGCCTCGGCGGCCACCGACACCGGGATGAGCACTCGAGGCTTGATCAGACGTTCCTCGGGCACGAACCTCGCCAGGCGGGCTCGCAGCGGTGCCGTGAGATCCTCGGCCAGCAGACCTCCGTGGGTGGGCAGCATCGGTCGACCCTCGTCGTCGAACTTACCCAACACGCGGGGTGCCCCGGTTCGCCCGTACAGCAGATCACGGATCTGGCTCTCGATGAACGAACGCTTCTCCTCGATGACGACGATCTCCTCGAGACCATCGGCGAACCCGGTCAAGCCGTTGGGCTCGAGTGGCCAGATCATGGCCGGCTTGTACAAGCGGATACCGGCCGCAACCAGATCGTCATCGGTCACGAATCCGAGCTTGGCCAGGCAGTCCCGCAACTCGCCATAGACAGGCCCGGCGGCCACGATCCCGATGCGGGCGGCTCCTTCGCCGACCACACGGTCCAGGCTGTTGGCGGCGACGAAACGCCTGGCCGCCTCGAGACGCGGTCCGAACATGTCCTGCTCGGCACCCATCGACAACGGGGCGATCAGCGTCGTGGTCTGCATGTGTTTGAAGGGCTGACCGTCGATCAGGAACTCGGGCTTGACCACCGAGACCCTCGTCGGTGTCGTGTCGACCGTTGCGTAGCCGTCGGCCACGTTGGAGTGGATCTTGAAGCCGACCCACGCTCCGGAGAACCGGGAAAGCTCGTAGCCGAAGCGGCCGAAATCCAGGACCTCCTGCACACTGGCCGGGTACAGCGTCGGCATGGCCAGGTCGGCCAGGGCCCACTCCGAGGCCGAGGCGATGGTCGATGATTTGCAGAACGGATCGTCGCCGGCGACCGCCAGCACTCCACCCAGGGGATGCACGCCCGAGGAGTTGGCATGGCGCAGGACGTCGCCACTGCGATCGACCCCCGGACCCTTGCCATACCACATGCCCATGACGCCATCGAACTTGGCTGTCTTCTCCAGCGCTGTCTGCTGACTTCCCCACACCGCGGTCGCGCCCAAATCCTCGTTCACCCCGCTGATGAACCGAATGTTGTGGGCTCGCAGGATCGCCTCGTCGGCTTCGTAGGCCTGATCCATGCCCCCGACCGGCGATCCTCGGTATCCCGAGATCAATCCGGCGGTGTCGAGGCCATTGGCGCGGTCGGCCCGGGCCTGGTCCAGAAGCAATCTCATCAAGGCCTGAATGCCGGACATGGCAACCATTCCCTCGGTTGCTTCCATCCGATCGGTCAGGCTGTATTCGGTAGCAGTCACACCCGCACTCTACGACGCTGCGACCGCCGGGTCGAGGCGTGCAACCTTTGCGCCGCCACACGAGCCACAATGATCGAGATGCCAGACCGTCGACCCATCCTCCGTGTCGGATGCCCGATGTGGGCCAATCGGGCATGGGTGGGCCGGTACTTTCCCAAGGACACACCGACCGGTGCAGAGCTCACGGCCTATGCGACGTGGTGCGCGACCGTCGAGGGCAACACCACC
>CALACD010000510.1 GCA_937890445.1 uncultured Acidimicrobiia bacterium
CTGCGCATGCCGAGCAGAGCCGACGGACCATCGAGACGCTGTGTGCACGGTTCGAGCGGACCATCGACGACGACCATTTCGGCATCAGCATCCCCTATGCGCGAACACCGCTCGACGACGCTTCGCTGGCTGCGGTGATGCAACGAGCCGATGGGGATCGGGAGGACATCCTGCCGATCGGAGCAGACGAGGTACGGGCGCTGTTGCGGCGACACATCGACGTGGGGCTCACCAAGTTCGTGCTGCGTCCCATGAGTCTCGATGACGGCTGGGATGCCGAACTCGACTTCTTGGCAGAACACGCCCTGCCGCTCCAGAACTGAGCATCGTTCCCGGAACCCGGCGAGTGGGGAGAACCGGTCAGTCGACGACGGCGAAGGTGAGGGCCCGTTCGACGTCATCCTCGTCCATGCCGAGTTCACGCAGGATCTCGGCGGTGTGTTGCCCGAGTCGGGGAGAATGTCGGTGGATCGCCGTGGGTGACGCCGAGTAGGTGATCGAGTCGTTCACGACCCGGTACGGCCCCTCGGTGGGGTGGTCCTGCACGTCGATCAACCCGACGTCCTGCAGATGAGGCTCGTCCATGACGTCGGCCAGGTCCAGGACCGGCATTGCCGGGATCGACACCTCGTCACAGAAGGCCATCCACTCGGCTGTCGTCCGCTCGACCGCGTGGTCGGCCAACAGTCGATACAGCTCGTCGGTGTGTTCGGTTCGCTGGTTGTGGGTGGCGAATCGCTCGTCATCGGCCAATTCGGGACGGCCGACGAAACCGAAGAAGTCACGCCAGTTCGCATCGTTGTAGGGAAGGATGCACATCCAACCGTCTGCAGTCTCGTAAGGTCGCCGCTCCGGCGACTGCAGCCGGGCGTAGCCGAAGCCACCGAGCGGCGGTTCGAACGTGTGGCCCCGATGCTGTTCGACGATGTTGAAGGCCACCATGGTCTCGAACATCGGGACCTCGACGTACTGGCCGGCCCCGCTCCTGCCTCGATGGAGGAGGGCCGCCATGACCGCTTGCACGATGTGCAGGCCGCAGATCTTGTCGGCGATGACGCTGGGGGCGTACGCCGGCGTGCCGGTGGTGGCCTGAAACAGCGCCGCCAGGCCGGAACCGGCTTGGATGGCATCGTCGTAGGCAGCCTTGTCGGCGTATCGGCCCCGGGATCCGAACCCGTTGGCCGACACGTAGACCAACTTCGGACTCCGTTGCCGTAGTTCGTCGGCCCCGAGGCCGAGACGATCCAAGGCGCTCCGGCGCATGTTGGTGACCAGGACGTCCGAGCTGTCCACCAGCCGCAGCATGGCTTCATGACCGACGGGATCCTTCAGGTCGAGAACCACCGAACGCTTGTTGCGCTGCAGGTTCATGCTGAAGCCCGACATCGCCGGTGACCGCTGCGGTTGGCTGTTGCGACTGGAATCCCCGCCCGGGGACTCGACGCGAATGACATCGGCGCCGTGATCACCCAACATCCTGGTGGCCAGGGGGCCCATCAGAATGGTGGTCAGATCGATGACCCGGATGCCCTCCAGCGCCCCGGGCAACACGGCATTGCTCTGGGCCGGGCCGTCACTGCGCTCCTCGTCGGCCCGTGACGAAATCGGCGGGGTTCGATCGGTGCGAGAGTGGTCGGACACGTCACGATCTTCGCAGAGTCGGCCCGAGAAACCACAACGGTTCGTCGGGCCGTGAGCTGGCCGTGGCACGCTGTCGGCATGTCGGTCGATGCGGTGATCTCAACCAGGCGGGGGAGGCTGACGCCCCGCGAGTTGGCCGAGGCCGCTGTCCTGGCCGATCTGGCAGTCCTCCTGGTCGTGTTGGCTCGGCTCACCCCGTTCGCCGGCCTGACGACCGTGGTCGGAGCGATCCCGTTCGCCGTTCTCGGTATGCGGCACCGAGCCCGAGTTCTGCGGGTGGCGTTCTTCGTCGCCACCATCCTGGTGTTCCTGCTGGCCGGCTTCTCGGCTGCCACCCAGGTACTGGTGATGGCTCTGTTCGGCGGTATCGCCGGCAAGGGGTTCTCCCAGCAGTGGAGCCGTCGGCGAACCATCGCCGTGAGCCTCGTGGTCGGTTGGAGCACGGTGGCGGGAGCGACCGTGCTGTTCCTGGCCGTCTTCGCCAATCTCCGCCGTCTCAACATCGACGCGGCACGCGTCCAATGGGAAGGGTTGTCCCGTGTGCTCGGCGGGCTCGGGTTCGACGGATTCGTCGACTGGGCCGACCCGGGGGTCGAGTGGGCCTTCACCAATTGGTTCGTCGCCATTCCCGTACTCCAACTGGTGATCTCGATCGTCGTGACGTTGCTCGTCATCAGGATCGGACGACCCGTGATGCAGCGAGTGGATCGGGCCTTCGGCCCCTCGCCCGAACCGAGTCCCGAACTGGTGGCGCTCGCCGACCAGCTTCGCCACAGCGCGGGCCTCACGGTCGTGGTCGGACCGAACGGATCGGGGAAGACCACGTTGCTCCGAGCCATCGCCCAGGCCGAGG
>CALACD010000511.1 GCA_937890445.1 uncultured Acidimicrobiia bacterium
CGAACCCTTCCTCATTCAACAGGGCCTGCTCATGCGTACGCCTCGTGGCCGCATGGCGATGCCGTCGGCATGGCAACATCTCGGGTTGCAGCCCCCCATCGACGCTCGACGTCCCGTGATCGATCTCCAGCAGGGCGAAGCCTCGTTGTTCGAACAGGACACGCCGGACATCCGCACCGATGACGACTGACGACGCCACGCTCGATCAGCAGGCGGGGGAGGGCACCGATCGAGAGCTCCCGACGTCCTTCTTCGACTACGACCTGCCGGCGTCGGCCATCGCGCAAACGCCGATCGAACCGAGAGACGCAGCCCGGTTGCTGGTGGCCGACGCCGATGGTGTGCGTCACCGGACCGTGGCCGATCTGCCCGCTCTGCTCGAGCCCGGCGACCTGCTGGTGATCAACGACACCAAGGTCATTCCGGCTCGATTGCGTCTTCACAAGGCCACCGGCGGTGCGATCGAGGTCCTGTTGTTGGAACCGACGGGTCGAAGTCGGGAATGGCAGGCCCTCGTTCGGCCCGGCAAGCGCGTGCGAGACGACACGGTGCTCGTCTTCGACGGAGACGAGGTCGCCGTCATCAACGGCAGACTCGACGACGGTCGCCGTCTCGTGACCCTGTTGGTCGATGACTTGATGGAACGACAGGGACAGATCCCCTTGCCCCCGTACATCACCGAGCCGCTGGCGGATCCGGATCGATATCAGACGGTGTTCGCCCGCGAACCTGGCTCGGTGGCGGCGCCCACGGCCGGACTCCATCTGACCCAGGAGGTGCTCGACGACCTGGCCGGCAAGGGGGTGGGGGTGGCCCGAGTCGAACTTCGGGTCGGTCTCGGGACCTTTCGTCCGATCTCGGCCGACCAGGTCTCCGACCATGTGATGCATGCCGAGACCTATCGGATCGAAGCCGACGTCTGGCGGCGGATCGAAGAAGCTCCACGGGTGGTGGCGGTGGGAACGACGGTGGTTCGCACGCTGGAATCGGCGGCCGCGCTGGGGCGTCTGAGCGGTTCGACCGAACTCTTCATCACTCGCGATCACGAGTGGAAGGTCGTCGACCGCCTGCTCACCAACTTCCACGTCCCGCAATCCTCGTTGCTGGTACTGGTCGATTCGTTCGTGGGCCCTCGCTGGAAGGAGCTCTATGCCGAAGCACTGGCCGAGGGCTATCGCTTCCTGTCGTTCGGCGATGCGATGCTTCTGGATCGCCGTACGTTGGAGACGTGAGCCTCACGATCGACATCACGGCAACCG
>CALACD010000512.1 GCA_937890445.1 uncultured Acidimicrobiia bacterium
CGCCGACGGCCCTGCGTTTGGCGCCGCCCTTGATCATCAGCCAGACCCACGTCGACGAGGCCGTTTCCATCCTGGCCTCTGTGCTGGACGAATTGGCGGGGTAGGGGTGCGGCATCTTCTCGAGATCGACGACGTGACGCCGACCGAGTTGGAGCGGATCGTGCACTTGGCCGAGCAGCCTTCCGCCGATCGGTCCTACGAAGGGTTGGGCGTGGCCTGCCTGTTCGAGAAGCCGTCGGCTCGAACTCGGAACTCGACCGAGATGGCTGTCGTGCAACTGGGCGGTCATCCGATCTACATCACCGGGGACGAGGTCGGTATCGACCGACGGGAGACGGCCGAGGACATCGCTCGGACGTTGGCTGCGTATCACGCGGCCATCTGCGCTCGGGTCTATGACCATTCGGTTCTGGATCGAATGGCCGCCCTGGATGTCGCTCCAGTGGTCAACCTTCTCTCAGACCAGGCACATCCGCTGCAGGCGATCGCCGATGTGCTCACCATTCGAGCCGAACTGGGAACTGTCGAGGGAAAGATCGTGACCTACGTCGGTGATGCGAACAACGTCACCCGATCTCTGGCGCTGGCCGTCGGAGCGCTGGGCGGGACCACTCGAGTTGTCGCCCCACCCGGCTATCAGTTCGGTGATCTCGACGTCGATCGCTTGGCCTCGGCGGGTGTCGAGGTCCAGTTCTTCGATCGGATCGACGATGCCCTGGGCGAATCCGATGTGCTCTACACCGACACCTGGATCTCGATGGGTCAGGAGGCCGAACGCGATGAACGCCTGCGGGCGTTCGAAGGCTTCATGGTCGACGGCGCGATGATGGACCGTACGGTCGGGCCCGATGGTCGACGGGCCATCTTCATGCACTGCCTGCCTGCGCATCGGGGCGAGGAGGTCAGTGCCGAGGTACTCGATGGCGACGACAGTCGCATCTGGCCCCAGGCCGCGAACCGTCTTCGTTCGGCTCGAGGGGTCCTGTCCTGGTTGCGGGAGGTGACCTGATGGCCATCAGCAAGCAACAACGACAACACCGCATCGCCAGCTTTCTTGCCGAGGAGTCGGTGACCAGCCAGGTCCAGTTGGTCGAGTTGCTCTCGGCCGAGGGAGTGACCGCAACCCAAGCGACGGTCTCGCGCGATCTCGAGGATCTGGGGGCGATCAAGGTTCGCGTTGCCGGTGGCGCCACCGTCTATGCGATCCCTGAACTGCCCGTCGACCAAGTGGCACCCAGTGATCATCTGCGACGGGTTCTTGGCGAATGGTTGGTGGCCGTCGACCGATCGGGCGATCTGGTCCTGCTGAGGACGCCGCCCGGATCGGCCCATGTCGTGGCATCGGCACTCGATCGGTCGGGTCTGGCCCGTCTGCTCGGTACCGTCGCCGGCGATGACACCCTTTTGGCCATTGCCTCCGAGGGTGACGGTGCCGCCCTGGCGTCGTCACTCATCGATCTCGCCGGCCTCTGATCCGACATCGAGGGGCCCTGGCAGTCAACCCATCTGTTCGGCGGAGCTTCTCCGAACACGCAGTCTTCTCCGCAACAAGTCTTCTCTAGACAAGGAATCGTCGTGAGCGAACGAAAGATCAATCGAGTCGTACTGGCCTATTCCGGTGGTCTGGACACCTCGGTCATCCTGCAATGGTTGAAGGACACCTATGACTGCGAGGTCGTGACCTTCACCGCCGACCTCGGCCAGGGAGAGGAAGTCGAGCCGGCTCGAGCCAAGGCCATCCAGATGGGTGTTCCCCCCGAGCACATCTACATCGATGACCTTCGAGAAGAGTTCGTGCGGGATTTCGTGTTCCCCATGTTCCGGGCCAACACGATCTACGAGGGCGAGTACCTGCTCGGCACCTCCATCGCCCGCCCCCTCATCGCCAAGCGATTGGTCGAGATAGCGGCCGAGACCAACGCCGACGCGGTCAGTCACGGGGCAACCGGGAAGGGCAACGACCAGGTTCGTTTCGAACTCGGGGCCTACGCGTTGGCCCCGGACATCAAGGTCATCGCTCCTTGGCGGGAGTGGGATCTTCTCAGCCGGGAGAAGCTCATGGCCTACGCTGCGGAGCGCAACATCCCGATCGAACAGAAGCGAGGCAAGAAGTCGCCGTTCTCGATGGACGCCAATCTGCTCCACATCTCCTACGAGGGCGGCCCACTCGAGGACCCCTGGACCGAGCCGCCATCGGAGATGTGGCGCTGGTCGGTCAGCCCAGAGGCTGCTCCTGCGGACGCGACCTACCTGGATCTCGACTACACGGCGGGGGACATCACTGCCATCGATGGACGACCGATGTCACCGGCCGAGGTGCTCACCCATCTCAACGAGGTGGGGGGAGCCAATGGCATCGGACGTCTGGACATCGTCGAGAACCGATACGTGGGCATCAAGAGTCGCGGTGCCTACGAGACCCCCGGCGGGACGATCATGTTGAGGGCCCACCGAGCAATCGAATCGATCACCTTGGATCGCGAGGTCGCGCACCTCAAGGACGAGTTGATGCCGCGCTACGCGACGATGATCTACAACGGGTATTGGTGGAGCCCGGAGCGCACGATGCTCCAGGGGATGATCGATGCCACACAGACCGTGGTGAACGGCACGGTGCGGGTCAAGCTCTACAAGGGCAACGTCGACGTGGTCGGGCGGAAGAGCCCGGACTCGCTGTTCGACGAGAAGATCGCAACGTTCGAGGACGACGACGGCGTCTACAACCAGGCAGATGCCGATGGCTTCATCAAGCTGCATGCGTTGCGGCTCCGCACGCTGGCGAAGAAGCGGGGTTCGTCGTGATCGAGATCGCGAGCCATCGTGCTGGACAGGCACACCGCACGCTGGCGAAGAAGCGGGGTTCGTCGTGATCGAGATCGCGAGCCATCGTGCTGGACAGGCACACCGCACGCTGGCGAAGAAGCGGGGTTGGTCGTGATCGAGGTCGAACATGGGTGACACGTTGTGGCATGGGCGTTTCCAAGGGGGGCCAACCGAAGCGCTGAAGGAGTTGAACGACTCGTTGTCCTACGACCGGCGCCTCTTTCGGGAAGACGTCGCCGGATCGATGGCTCATGTCACGATGTTGGCAACCGTGGGCCTGTTGGCGATCGATGAGCGTGACGCCATCCTGGGGGCCCTGGAAAGGGTTCGCGATGAGCTCGAGACGGGTGTCTTCGTCTTCGAGAGATCCGATGAGGACATCCACACTGCGGTCGAGCGGCGTGTCACTCAGCTGGCACCGGCCGGTGCCAAGATGCACACCGGCCGGAGCCGCAACGATCAGGTGGCCACCGATCTTCGTCTCTGGGTGAAAGCCGAACTGACCGAGATCGTGGACCTGGTCCTGCGATTCCAGCGCACGCTACTCCGGCAAGCCGACGCAAACGTTGACGCCTACCTGCCGGGTTACACCCACCTGCAACAAGCGATGCCCGTCATGCTGGGCCACCATCTCCTGGCGCACGGCTGGGCGTTGACTCGCGATGTCGATCGACTGTTCGATGCCCATCGGCGGACCGATGTCTCGGTCCTGGGGGCGGGGGCGCTCGCCGGGTCGTCGTTGCCGCTCGATCCCGATCAGACGGCGGATCTGCTGGGCTTCGCCCGCCGCTTCGAGAACTCGCTCGATGCCGTGAGCGACCGTGATTTCGTAGCCGATTCGCTGTACGGCCTGACGATGCTCGGACTGCACCTGTCGCGCCTGGGGGAGGAAATGGTCCTGTGGGCGTCGCAGGAGTTCGGATTCGTGACCCTTGATGACGGCTTCTCCACGGGCTCATCGATGATGCCTCAGAAGAAGAACCCCGACATCGCCGAGCTCGCTCGCGGGAAGGCGGGCCGTCTGATCGGCGATCTCACGGGCCTCCTGGCCACCTTGAAGAGTCTTCCGCTGACGTACAACAAGGATCTGCAGGAAGACAAGGAGCCGTTGTTCGATGCCATCGACACGGTTCGGCTCACGCTGTTGGCGCTCGACGGGATGGTCGGCACGATCACGTTCAACACCGAAGTCATGGCCGAGCAGGCCGATTCTCCGTTCGCCTGTGCCACCGACCTCGCCGACTATCTCGTCCGGGCCGGGATGCCGTTCCGGGCCGCCCATGCCGTCGTGGGAGAACTGGTCCGTAAGGCGCTGGCCGGAGAAGGTTCACTGCCTGATCTGGTTGTCGGCCATCCGGATCTGGGTCCCGAGGCGGCCGACATCTTTCGTCCGGGCCAGGGCGCCCGAAGGCGATCGAGTCCCGGGAGTGGCGGGGCGCAGCCCGTGGCGGTGCAACGCGGTCGATTCGAGGCCCAGCTGATCGCCGATCAGCAGCGCCTGGAGGCTCTTCGCCGATCGTGAGCGCAGCGCTCCCGGACCTGGGCCGCGCCGCGGTTGACGTCGCTCCGCAACTACTGGGCCACGTGTTGCAGGCGGGCCGACGCTCTGGTGTCATCGTCGAAGTCGAAGCCTACGGAGCCGCCGATGACCCTGCTTCCCATGCCTTTCGGGGACCGACGAATCGGAATCGCTCGATGTTCGGACCACCGGGCACCCTGTACGTGTACCTCATCTACGGGATGCATCTCTGCGCGAACGTGGCCTGTGGACCGGAGGGAGAGGCGGGAGCGGTGCTCGTGAGGGCTCTGGCACCGCTGCGAGGAGTGGACGAGATGCGAGCTGGCCGACCGGCAGCCCGGACCGATCTCGATCTGTGCTCCGGTCCCGGCAGGCTCACTGCAGCCCTCGGGATCCGGCGTGAGCACGATGGGATCGATCTCCTGTCCCGGCGAGCCCCCGTTCGTCTCGAACCTGGGTCCGGGGGTGGTCCCTACGACACTGGGCGGATCGTCCTCGGGCCTCGGGTCGGGATCAGCAAGGCGGTCGAGCGTCGTTGGAGGTTCGCCATTGCCGGAGATCCGAACGTCAGTCGGAGGCAGCTCGGATCGCTTCGGCATGGACTTCTTGGCGGTACAGAAGCCACCCCATCGACGGCTCGAGGATCTGATAGAAGAACCTGAACTCTTGGCCGGTAACGAGACGTGTGAGGGTGGCTCCACCCTGGAGCCGCCGGAGGCGGAATGGTGTTTCGTCCGACAAGCCATTTCCGGCGAAGTAGAGGGTGTTGCTGGTTCTGATCAGGGCTGGAAACACGACCGGAATGTCGAGTCGGTCCAGAACCGCAGCGCCGCGGTTGTTCACCGGAAGCTCGAACCAGGCGTCGACGGCGGTTCCTTCGGCTGCCTCGACCACGCCGATCCAGCGATGAAACGGGGATCTGCCTGCAATGCTGCCCGGGGGGCCGCCGAGCACATCCGGTGTCGGCTTCTCCAACATGTCTTGTGTCAGCACGACGAGTGTTCGTGCTGGTGTTCGTCCTGCCACCGGTGAGGTCAAGAGGATGATTCCGGGACCGTCGTAGGGCCAGGGGAAGGCTCCTAGGCTCTTGATCTGCGGTGACACCTCGGAAAGATCATCGACCTTCCGAACCATCCAGCCGGTCGCCTGGAAGCCGAAGGTCTGTTCCAGAATCTGTCCAGCTCTGCCGGGTGTGGGCTCGGTCACCAACGCGAACTCTGCGTAGGCCGGCACGCCATCGTGGACCCAGTCAGCCACATCGGCCGCCTGATTGGGCGTGAGGGACTCGGTGACTCGACTGCCCTCACGATCATTCACGTTCCCGTCCTCGTCGAGATAGACGCCATAGGCATCGGCGAGGATGATCAGGTCTGGCTGGTCCTCGGGCCAGGTCCCGACGGTTCCTCGACCTCCGGGGGCCGCGCCGACGTAGTCGGTTGCGATGTCGAAGGGCACCCGGTGGTAGTCGAGGATCTGTCCCAGCGCCGCGTGCTCGGGGAAGGACGCGTCGGGAACGGTCTGGTCGTACACCAGCACATCGAGATCTGACTGTGGCGTCAACCGCCACCAGACGCTGGTGGAGATGACGGCCACCACCATGCCGGCCAAGGTGACCCCGACAGCCTGGAACACCCACATGACCAGGCGCGCCGCCAAGGGTGGAGGTCCAGAAGCGGTGGCCGACATGGCCATCTCATCGGCAGCTGTGCGGCCGAGAAAAGGCATCGGCACCACTTCTCGGAGCGATCAGTGAGGGGAACACTGGGCAGACTGGTTACGGTCCTCGCGGTGACCAGAAAGGTTCGAACCGATCTCGAAGAGGCCTTGGGGCAGGTGAGGGAGGCGACGTCGGCTGATCCCGAAGTCCGGGATCGGATCCTGGCCTTTTGCGGCGAACATACCAACGCCCTCCACCGGTCGTGCCTCGATGGGCACTTGACCGGTTCGGCACTCGTGGTGGACCCGGCCTCGATGCGGGTCCTTCTGTTACACCACGCCAAACTCGACCGATGGCTCCAGCCGGGTGGGCACGCTGACGGGGATGGCGATCTCGGTCGCGTCGCCTTGCGCGAAGCCGAGGAGGAGACGGGACTGACGGATCTGGTGTTGGTGACGCCGGCCATCGATCTCGATGTGCACAGTATCCCGGAACGTCCTGGTGAGCCGGCTCACCTTCACCTGGACGTCCGGTTCCTGGTGTTGGCGCTCGGGGCGACCGAGATCACGCTCAACCACGAGGCCTTCGCAGCCCGTTGGGTCGATCAGCGAGATCCCGATCGGCTCATCGCTTCCGCCGAGTTGCGCCGGTTGGTCGATCGAGGTCTGGCCGTTGCTCGTGCCATTCCCCGCTGAGCTTGCCGACCGTCGCTCGACCGAGCCAGGAGTCAGCCAACGTCTTCGGGCGCGCCGCATGACGGCATGCGATTGGTGTCGGCCACATAGCTGATGCTCCGCTCGGCGCGTCGTCCGGCCTCGGCCGACACGTAGAACAGCGCGTTCGGATCCGTGGCGAGGCGATCGGCGTAGTCGACCCGGTCGGCCAACAAGATGCGCCAGCGATCGAGCCAGAGGTTGGTGATGCCTCGGTCGCGTTCGGTGCCCGTGACCATCGTCTCGAGATCGTCGAGCATCCGGGCCAACTCCTCGTTGGCCTTGCGGATGGTCGCCGCCCGATCCTCGCTGGTAGTTGCCTCGAATGCTTGGGGAAGCGCTTCGATCCGGGCGAAGGTCGCGTCGCAGACCGGCTCGGCCCGGAGGGCGAAGGCGGGGTCGTCGAAGGTGTCCGGAGCCACCCGGTCAGCGAAGCCCGAGTAGGCATAACCCCACACACCGAAGGACGCGAGCACGAGAACAGCCAGCATCACCCGCCCCGGTGTGAATCGTTTGGGCGAGATCGAACCGGAGTCGTCGAGCCAGTCAATCGTCATAGCGTCATTGGCCGGCGTCGTGTTCTGCGGCACCGTGTTCTCGGTCGTCACCCCTCCAGCATGCCCGCGAAATGGCCCGGGCCGGGCGTCGGGCTTCTCTAGAGTGGAGGGCATGGCACCCAATGCGCTCCTGGCCGATCTCGAAGCTCGTGGGCTGATTCACGATTCCACCGATCGGGCTGCTCTGGAGGCTCGGCTCGAAGCCGGCCCGATCACGGTGTATGTCGGCTTCGATCCGACCGCTCCATCACTGCATGCCGGCAATCTTCTGCCCCTTTTGATGCTGAAGCGATTTCAGGACGCAGGACACCGCCCCATTGCACTGGCCGGGGGTGCAACCGGCATGGTGGGTGATCCCTCGGGCCGCTCCGACGAGCGAAATCTGCTCGACGATGACGCGTTGGCACGACACCTTGCGGGCATCGTTCCGCAACTGCGGCAGTTCCTCGACTTCGATCGACCCGGAAACCCAGCCAAGCTTCTCGACAACCGGGCGTGGACCGTAGGCGTTTCGTATCTGTCGTTCCTTCGCGACGTCGGCAAGTTCGTCACGGTCAACCAAATGGCATCGAAGGACTCGGTGAAGAATCGGATGGCCTCTGACCAGGGCATCTCGTACACCGAGTTCAGCTACATGCTCCTTCAGGCCCACGATTTCGCCTGGCTCTACGAGAACGAGGGATGCGAGATGCAGATGGGGGGGTCCGATCAGTGGGGCAACATCGTGCTCGGTCTCGATCTGATCCGGCGCAAGACCCAGGGCTCCGGTTTCGCCCTGACCGTCCCGCTTCTCACGAAGTCCGATGGCACCAAGTACGGAAAGACTGCGGGAGGCGAGACCATCTGGCTCGACGCCGAGGCAATGAGCCCGTACCGGTTCTACCAGGCCCTGATCCAGACCGACGATGCCGAGGTCCGAACGCTCCTCCTGCAACTGACGTTGCTCCCGGTGGAGGATGTCGAGACGCTCGTTGCCGACCACTTGGTCGCGCCGCACCTCCGACTCGGCCAGCGCCGCCTGGCGACCGAACTCACCACGTTGGTGCATGGTGCCAGCGCCGCCGATGCGGCGGGTGCGGCATCGGACGTCGTGTTCGGGGGAGATGCGCGGGGATTGGATGCCTCCACCCTGGCTGTGCTGGCCCACGAGATACCCACCATGGCATTCGACCGCGCCCGTCTGGACGACGAAGGGAGCCTTGTGCCGCTCCTACGGGAAGCGGGCATCGTGGCCTCGAATGGCGAGGCGATCCGACTGCTGAACCAGAACGGGCTGTCTCTCAACGACTCCAAGGTGGGGCCCGGCGCTGTCATCGAGAGGTCGATGTTGCTCCATGACCGGTATCTGCTCGTTCGCAAAGGAAAGAAGCAGGTTCACCTCTTCGAGTTCAGCGACAGCGACGAGGCCAGACGAGAGCGAGGCTGATGGCCCCCCATGGCACGTGAGCTGGGAGAACTCTCGTTGGATCAGCGGACGCGCTCGACGAATCGAGGGCCCGGAAACGACACCGTTGTGGTTTCGGCGTGAACAATGTCGAAAAATAACCTGGCGAGGGGTTGATGAACCCGAGCTCGCCCATTAACGTAGTCAATCGCACCGCAACCCGGTGACTCCGCAAGAGTCGCCCGAAGCAGTTGCGATCGGGCCCGCAGTCC
>CALACD010000513.1 GCA_937890445.1 uncultured Acidimicrobiia bacterium
GGCGCTCGGCGGCTCGGCGGGTCGGCGGCTCGGCGGCTCAGCGTTCGAGGAAGGCGCGGAGTAGTCGGAATTCCTCGTCGACGTCGGCCGGAACCACGTAGCCGTCTTCGTTCATGATCTCGCCGATGCGTTCCGCGACCGATTCGAGCGTCAAGTCCTCCTCGTAGATGCCAGGGGTCACGGCAACGAAGGCCCGCCCCACCCGACCACCGGATGCCGACAGCATCTCGCCGGTCAACGTGCAGCTGCGGTGGGCCAGGTACACGACCGCCGGTGCCACCTGGTGGGGACCCATCTGCTGTTCGAGATCAGCCCCATCCAGCCCGAACAGCGCGGCGGTCGGGCTGTCGTCACCCAAGACGTCTCCCGTCATGCGGGTCAGGGCACCAGGAGCAATGGCGTTGACGTTGATGCCGTAGCGGCGCCCCTCGATGGCCAAGGTCTTGGTCATGCCCATGATCCCGGCCTTGGCCGCGGCATAGGCGGCCTGACCGAACGAACCGAACAGGCCGGATCCCGACGAGGTGTTGACGATGCGCCCGTACCCGATCGTCTTCATGTGCTCGTAGGCCGGCTGCGTGACGAAGAAGGCCCCCTTGAGATGAACGTCGAGCACGGGCTCGAGCTCGTCGGGACCGAGATTCAGGAACGTCCGGTTTCGTATGATTCCGGCGTTGTTGATGACGATGTCCAGTCGGCCGTAGGTGTCGATGGCGTGGCGAACCATGGCTTCCCCACCGTCGCGGCTGGCCACCGAGTCACTGTTGGCCACCGCAGTTCCACCTCCGGCTCGTATCTCGTCGACCACCCGCTGGGCCGGACCCTCGTCGTGCTCCTGGCCACCCATGGTCGGTGAGCCCAGATCGTTGACCACCACCGACGCCCCGCGTGCGGCCAACAATCGGGCGTGCTCTCGGCCCAAGCCGCCTCCCGCCCCAGTGACCAGCGCCACCTCTCCGTCGAATCTCAGCTCCTGGGTCATCGGAGCAACCTACTCGTCCGGAAATCGTCGGTGCTGGTCAACGCAACGACCAGGATTCGACTCGGTATGCGAGACTCTGACGATGATCGAACACGATGCCTCACCGGCGACGGACTCGGTGTACACCGAAGCGGCCGCCTGGTTCAGCGAGCACTGGGACGAGAACCTCACCCTTGGACAGTGGTGGGAACAGTTGGCCGAGGCAGGGTGGGCCTTCCCGTCATGGCCGAAGGGGTTCGGCGGCCGGGGCCTACCTCCGCAGGCCACCAAACAGGTGACGGCTGCCCGGCGGGCGGTCGGGGCACTCGGCCCGCCCAACGGCGTGTCGACCTTCCTGGTGGCACCCACACTGCTGCACTACGGATCCGACGAGCAGAAGGCCCGCTTCCTGCCGGGCATCGTCACCGGCTGTGACCGTTGGTGCCAGTTGTTCTCCGAGCCGGGAGCTGGATCGGACATGGCCGGGCTGGCGACCCGAGCCGATCTCGACGGGGACGAGTGGGTCGTCTCGGGGCAGAAGGTCTGGAACTCGGGCGCTCAGTTCGCCCGGTACGGCATCCTCATCGCCCGCACCGATCCCGATCAGCCCAAGCACAAGGGCATCACGTACTTCCTGATCGACATGGAACAGGACGGCGTCGACGTCCGGCCGCTGCGGGAGATGACGGGCGACGCTGCGTTCAACGAGGTGTTCCTGTCCGATGCCCGCGTTCCCGAAGCCAATCGGCTCGGTGAGCCGGGTGACGGATGGCGGGTCGCCATGACGACGCTCTCTCATGAGCGTGACCCCGACAACGCCGGCATGGGTGACAGCGCCGCCTTCGGTACCTACGACCTCGCGACGCCGGTCGGCCGATACATGGAAGAGTCGGCGACCATCGTCGACGGATTCTCGATCGCGCTGGGCGGGACCATCAACCGCACCCTCGACGACATCATCGACACGAGTGGCCGCAACGACGATCCGGTGACGCGTCAGGAATTGATGAAACTACTGGCCATGCGACGGACCTCACGCTGGTCGGGTCAGCGGGCCGTCGACGCCATGAAGGCAGGTGGAGAACCGGGACCCGAGGTGTCGACGCTCAAGCTCGTGGGATCCGCCATCGGCCGCCACACCCGAGACACCGGGCTGGAGGCCATGGGCGCCTCGGGCATGCTCTACGCCGAGGATGCTCCCCAGAACGGGGTCTTCCAGGCCTACGCCATGTTCACCCCGGCCCTGTCGATCGCCGGCGGCACGGACGAGGTGCAGCGCAACATCATCTCCGAACGAGTCCTGGGCCTCCCTCGCGAGCCAGGCGAGGCCGAGCAGCGGAGTCAGCCCTGGTCAGAGCTTCGCCGGAGCTGACCGGAGCCGGGACGAAACACGGTATTCACCTGCTGACTTCGGTTCGTCCGACGGGCCCGAGCGATTCCGGCGCTAGCGTGCGGCCCGTGATGACCAAGGGCACCTTCGTCGGCAGCGAAGGACAGATCTACTACCGGAAGAAGCGCCCTCCGGAAGAGGTCAGCCCGCTACGCATCGCCGTCATCGTGCACGGGTACGCCGAACACGGGGGCCGCTACCGCCACGTGGCCGAGGACTTCGCCGCGTCGACCATCGTCACCTATCTCCCCGATCACCTCGGCCACGGACGCTCGGATGGCGAGCGGGCCGCCATCACCGACTTCGAACACCTGGTGGATGATCTCGAGACCCTGGTCACGCGGGCCCAAGGCGACTATCCGGACTTGCCCATCGTCATGATCGGCCATTCGTTGGGCGGGCTCCTGACCGCTCGCTTCGCGCAGAGGAACCCGGGTCGACTGGCCGGAATCGCCTTGCTCGGTGCCGTCTTGGGCGATTGGGAGTGGGCCCGCACCGTGCTGGCCCTACCCGAACTGCCCCCCAGCGACAGCGACCCCGCGGGCATGAGTCGCGATCCCGACGCCTGCAAGAGCTACGCCGAGGACCCGTTCGTCTACCACGGCACCTACAAGCGGGCCCTGCTCGAGGCCGAGATCGTCTGCCTGGACGCCTGCAACGAACAGCTCCGGGAGATCGACGTGCCCGTGTTGTGCCTCCACGGCGAGGCCGACCCCTTCGTCCCCCCCGGCCCCACGGTGTCTGCCGTCGAACGCATGTCCTCGCTCGACAAGACGATCATCATCTACCCCGAGGCTCGCCACGAGCTGGTCAACGAGATCAACAAGTCCGAGGTGATCGCCGAGCTCCGCAGTTTCGTGGAGCGAGTCACCCGTTGAGGTCCGGTTCCGAGATCGTTCGCATCGTGCTCGCCACAGCAGCCACCGTGCTCGGATCGGCCGCGTGTGGGCCAGTACTGCAGGAGAACGACGACCTCCCGTCCGGACCTTGGCGGGTGGAGGCAGTGGAACTGGACGGCACGACGGTCGGTCCTGGCGGGCGATCGATGGTCCTGGAGTTCTCGACTGCGGAGTCTGCCCTCCGCGGCAACACCGGGTGCCACCAGATCTTCGGTGCGTTCACCTTCCTCGACGACGGTACCGCCAGCTTCACCATCCCTGGTCGTTCCTCCGAGGCCTGTGCCCCGGCCGACCAAACTGCGGAGGACCAGCTGATCGATGCCCTCGAAGCCGTCAGCTCTTGGACTCTGGCTCCGGACCGCTCCCTGGAAGTTCGAGGTCCAACGGCATCGGTGACGCTGACGTCGGAGGGCTGAGCTCGCCATCGGCCGTCGCCGAGGCCGACCGGTGATACATCTGGACTCGGATTCCGCCGTGGCCATAGCCGCCCAGCGGCTTCAGTCGCCCGTCGACCTCCCGAGCGAGCTTCTGGTCGGCGGCCACCATGGACAGCTCCCAACCCGGTCGACGTTCTCGGAGCACGGCCCCGAAGCGACGATAGAGCGCGGTGAGATCACCATCACCGACCCGCTTGCCATAGGGAGGGTTGGTGGCAACAAGGCCCAAGTCGTCTCGGCCCGGTAGGTGCGAGACGACACGAACCGCCAGGTCGAGGTCACCGACAACCCCGGCTCGCTCGGCATTGGCCCGGGTGATGGCCACCGCCGCCTCGTCTCGGTCGGCCGCCTCGATGGTGACGTCCAGGCTGGGCCGCATCCTTGCACCCACCTCGCCCATGACGCTGGCCCACGTACCGGGCTCGAAATCGGCCCAATGAGCGAAGGCGAAGTCTCGATCACCTCCCGGTGGTAGCCCTCGACCCAGGAGCGCGGCCTCGATGGCGATGGTGCCGGAACCGCAGAACGGATCGACGAGCGGCGTCGTTCCATCCCATCCGCTGGCCAGGAGCAGCCCGGCTGCCATGGTCGTCCGCAAAGGGGCGACCCCCAGCTCGGTCCGCCAACCCCGTTGGTTCAAGGGCACACCGGCCGCGTCGACGCTGACCACGAAGAGGTCATGGTCGACTCGCACCACGAACGACTGATGCGGTGCATCGGCGCGAAAATCCTCCCGATCGAGCCCGCCCAAGGCCACTTTCGCCATGCGTTCGGCCACCGCGTCGGTGTGGAACAACCGCGATCGACGTGACGTCACCCGAAAGTCGGGAAGATGACCGGCCGGCAACCACCGATGCCAGTCGAGTTCCCGGCAACGGGTTTCCAGATAGTTGAAGTCTGTGGCCCGGAACTTGGCAATTCGGACCAGCACCCGGGAGGCCGTTCGAAGCCACAAGGTGGCGGCATAGAGCTGCCGGGTCGTGGCCTTGAATTCCACGACGCCGGCCGAAACCGTGCGAGCCCGAACACCCAGCGCCTTCAATTCGGCCTCACACACCGCCTCCAGACCTGGGGTGCAGATCGCGGCGCACTCTTGTCGAGAACTGGATTGCCCGGCCATCAGGTGATCTCCTCCGTCACGCGGGCACCGTATCGGCCGACGCCAACTCCTCCCACGATCGGTGATGGGGCCACCACTACGATGGACGGGTGCCGACCATGACCACTGCAGCGCTGGCTCGGCGACGTCTCCTGATCACGTTCTCGATCTTCGTGCTGCTCGGTCTCCCCGAAGGCATCCAGGGCACGGCCTGGCCCTCGATACGAACCACATTCGGCCAACCGGTTTCGAACTTGGCGTCGGTCATCACCGCGTACACCCTCGGCTATCTGCTCGGCACGGTCTCGTCGGGCCGAATGTCCGAGGTCTTCGGCCCCGAACGGGCGTTGCGTCTTGGCGTCAGTCTCACCCTGGCCGGCCTGCTGGGCTATCTCTTCAGCCCGGCCTGGATCGTGTTCGTGATCAGTGCACTGATCCTGGGAGCGGGAGCCGGAACCGTCGACAGCGTCATCAATGCCGACGTTGCGCTGCGCTACGGCCCCCGGGTGATGCATCTGCTCCATGCCTTCTTCGGCGTCGGTGCCACCCTTGGCCCGCTCCTGGTCACCGTGCTGCTCCAGTCCGATGTCAGTTGGCGAGTGGCCTACGGCCTCCTGGTCGTGATCGAGGCATCTCTGCTGGCCGGATTGGTTGCGTTACGTGCGATTCCTCCGGCCGAGATCCAGCATCCGGTTGCCGCCGACCGCAGGCCCAGCGCCGCTCGTCCTGGAATGGCTCTTGCCGCCACCCTCGCCTATTTCTGCATCTACGTCGCCACCGAAGTGTCGATCGGACAGTGGAGCTTCTCGGTGCTCACCGAGAGTCGTTCGTACAGCACGGGGGCCGCCGGGTTGGCGGTGGCCGGCTACTGGGCCGGTCTGACGGTCGGGCGACTGGCACTGGGCGTCATCGATCGGCGGCTCCGGCCCGAGACCCTGTTGCGGGGTGCCGTCGCCACCGCGCTGGCCGCCTCCGTCTGGTTCTGGGCGGCCCTTCCCGGATCGGGTCTGGCCCTGGCCGTCCTCGGCATCGCCTTCGCCGGTATCTTCCCCAGTCTGGTCCTGCTCACACCCCATTGGCTGGGACGCGACCGGGTGGTGCGGGCGGTCGGCTACCAACTGGCGGCATCGAGCGGCGGGGCGATCGTGGCCTCGTTCGTTCTGGCCGAAGTGGCCGGCGACGGCGGTGCGGTGGGGCTGAGTGCCCTGCCCGGAGCGTTCGTGGTGATGGTCGTCCTGCTGGGCTCGACTCACGTGTTCACCGAGTGGGCGACGCGAGGCGCCGACCGGACCACGACCGACTCGTCACGATGGGCCCCATCACGCCGGGCCACCATGCCCTGATTCGACCGCGACTTGGATCCGGGGCTCCGAGCGAGCACAGTGGAGTCGTGGCACTTCTGTCCTGGCTGTTGGGCGGCCTGATCGTCGGCATGATCGCCCGAACCCTGGTTCGGGGACCCCACGCGCTCGGTTGCGTCGGCACCATCGGCCTCGGCATGATCGGTTCGTTGGTCGGAGGCACGGTGGTGAACGCCCTGCGGGGCAACAGGATGGAGTTGGCCGAAAGTGGCTTCTTCGGTTCGGTGCTCGGCGCCGTGCTCGTGCTGGTCCTGGCCCGCCTGTTCGGGCGTTCGACCCAAGAGCCCTAGCTCGCTTCGCGCAGGGCTCGTTCCAGAAGACGCAGATCGCCCAGTCGGCGACGAAGCTCTCGCTCCAGGCCGGCGATCGGATGAAGGTTCTGAGGAGCTCGGGCGTCCTTGTGCGGCTCGCTGGCGTAGCGAGGAAGAACCGCACTGATCGCGTCGGCTCGCGCAGCCGCATCGACAGCGGTTCCGATGCCGGGCAGCTCCAGACGGACCACGCCGCTGAGGGCATGAGCGACCGGGCCCGGCAACCGCAGGTACCAGGACCAGCGGGTGAACCGTCCGCCGATGCAGAACAACGGTGTCCGTTGGCCAGCGGCGAGGCGACCGACGACCGCGTGTTGTCGGGCCGGCAGGTACTGCACGTGTTGGGTCTTGATGTAGCCAACCCCGGCCACGTTGTCCCGGCCTCGCAGCGGCCCATCGAACACGACCAGCTCGCGGCGGTCGGAGTCGACGACCAGTGACGTCTCCAGCGCAGTCATGTGATTGTGAATGGCCAGATGGAGCGGCGCATCAGCTGCGCCCGGGCGATCATCGGTGGAGGGCCGGCTGACGATGGGACGAAGCGCGTAGGTGCCGTGGCGGGTCACGATGGGACCGGCGTCGGGGGCTGCGGTGTAGAGGGCCCGCTCGACCCGAGCGGCCACGATCCGGGCGCCTTCGGGGTCGGAGCGGACCATCCCGGCAGCCACGGTTGCGCACATCCCGGGAAAGGCAATCCCGGGAAAGGCAATCCCGGGTGAAGCCAACCCGTCGGAGGCCAACCCGTCGGAGGCCAACCGATCGGAGGGGGGAACACGGCCGGGCCCATCGGCGCTCAACCAGACTCGGGCATCGATGCGACGGACGCCGTCGATGAACAGGACCGCCGACGGCGGCGATCCCCCATCCGGAGAAAGGGGAGCCCAGGCCTCGGCCGAGACCTCGACGTCGAGATCGACCGGTTCCCGGACTTCTTCCAGCGACTGTTCGTCGGCAGACACCCCGTAGGCGGGATCCCAGGACTCGACGGCGAACTTCATCGGTCACCTACGCGGTCGATCGAACCAGCGAACCGACTTCGCTCGGTCGTCACGAGGCCTCCACCCGGACCGACGAACCGGATGGCCCCTTGACCACGACCACTCGGACCGGCATGCGCTCGGCCAAGGCTTCGATGTGGGTCACGATGCCGACCAACCGACCACTCGAGGAGAGCTCCTCGATGGCGGTGGCGACCACGTCGAGGGTCTCGGCATCGAGCGTGCCGAATCCCTCGTCCAGGAACATCGAGCCAAGTCGGGGAGCATCAGCGGGAGCCAACTCGCCGATGGAGTCGGCCAGGGCCAAGGCCAACGAGAGCGAGGCCAAGAACGTCTCGCCACCCGAGAGCGTCCGCACGTCGCGAGGCTCGTCGGCGTTGCGATGGTCGATGATCCGGAACGCGGAGTCGACAGCGATCAGTGAATACTGACCGCTCGAGAGCTCGAGAAGACGAACGGTCGCTCGCGCCACCAGGTCGTCGAGTGCTTCGGTGAGAAGCCACCGCTCGAAACCGTTGGCCGACAGGTGCTGGCCGAGTGCCCCGTGGACCACGCGGGTCTCCTCGAGCCGAGCAAGAGCCTCGGTCTGGCTCCGTTGCTCTTCCTGGCGCTCGATGATCCGGTCGATCTCGGCCGATGTTGCGGCGCGGGCCGCCGCGATCGCGACCATCAAACCGGCCGGGTCGGCGTCGACGGCCAACGTCTCGGCTTGGCGAGTGAGCTGATCGATGCGTTCGGCTTTGACGATGGCCGCTGCCCTGCCTTCCTCGGCGACGAGCTCACGTTCTCGACGTACCTCGACCAAACGGTCTTCGGCCCACGCCGCAAGCTCCGACCAGTCCTCGGCCAGGGACTCGCCCGTGGGCTCTGGCGGGTGCAGTGCTGCGACCGCATCGCGCTGGGTCCCGAAGCTGCGGCGAGCCTCTCGTTCGGCCGATTCGGCCGCCACCAACGCCTTCTCGGACTGCACCACCTCGGCCTCGACAGCCCGAACCGCTGCCGTCGCAGTGCGAACCTTCGCAGCAGCCGCCGCAGCGGCCTCGATGCGCAACCCCAGGTTCGCAGCGTCACCCGACCCGGCGAGCTCCGCCACGTCCTCACGATCACGGGTGCGATCCTGGATCCTGGCTGTCAGTCGTGCCATGTCGTTGGCGGCCTGCGCCGTGCGATGCCGAAGCTCGCCCACGTGCTGGTCAGCGGCTTCGGCGGCAAGGCGAGCGGTACCGAGTTCGGCTTCGGCGTCGTGCTCGGGTACGCGATTCACCGTCTGGCGACAGACCGGGCAGGGCGCACCGACCTCGAGACTCGACACCCAGGACGAGGCATCCGAGCTGACCCGCGCCGCCGTCAGTAGGACATGCAGGCGCTCGGCGACCTCTTCGGCCTCGGCCAACTCACGCCCCGCGGCTTGTGCTGCCCTGCTTGCCGTCTCGAGATCGCGCTGCAGCCCGGCGAGTTCTTCGC
>CALACD010000514.1 GCA_937890445.1 uncultured Acidimicrobiia bacterium
GAGCACCGCGAGGTCGGCAGCATCGCCGATCACATAACGGTCGTCGCGTCGACGGTCGGCTTGCTGCTCGACGATCCGGTGAGGGATGCCCTCGGCTTCGAATGCCCGGCCCGCAGCACGACCGACCCGGCCACCGCCGATGATCACCACCGACCCGGCTTGCTCCGAACTCGTCTCGTACTCCGCGTCGTAGGCCTCGAGTTGCTCGCTCGAGGCGGCGAGAATCAGGACCGACGAGTCGCTGAGTGGGGTGTCGGGGGTGGCGATGGTGAACATGCCGTGGTCCCACACGCCGACGACTCCCACGCCGAGTCTCGATCGGAGCCCGGCATCGGCCAGTCGCATCCCCGACAGCGGCGTTGCTGCCACCCTTGCCTCGGCGATCAGGACCCCGGCGAACTGCCCGATGACATGGCTTCGGCCGTCGGGTAGCAACGTACGGTTGGACATCGACGTTCCGAGCAGGCTGCCCAGTTGCAGGACCTCATCGGCGCCGGCGAGTTCCAGAATGTCGACCGAGGCCTGCTTGGTGGCGGTTGCGACGACCGGCACGTCGCTCGAGATCTCTCGCACCGTGAAGATGATGTTGGCGTTGGTCGTGTCGGGCCATGTTGCGGTTACCAAGGCGGCCGAGCCGACCCGGGCCGCCCGGTGGGTCGCCGGATCGTCACTGCTGCCGACCATCACGCGGTAGCCCTCATCATGCAGTTGCAGCGCCTCGGCGAGATCCGCCACCAACACGACATACTCGACACCGACCTGCTCGGCCCTACGGATCAGTGCGTCTTCGATGGGGCCGAGGCGGGTGAGGACCAGATGGCCGCTGGTGTGTTCGGGCAGCGATCGAGGGGCACGGCTGGCGTCACGACGGCTCATCCACGGGACGAACACGAACTGGATGAACGTGAAGGGCAAGAGGATCAGTAGGAAGGCGGTTCCCGTCAGCAGGACGACAACCGAGAAGATCCGACCCAGGTCGGAGGTGAACGTGATGTCGCCGAACCCCAGCGTGGTCATCGTGACCAGCGTCCAGTAGAAGCCGGTGGCCCAGCTGTGCTCCTGTCCCTCCCGAGCCATGAGCTCGTGGAAGACGATGGTGAAACTGACGACGAGGGCCACGAAGACGGTGACGAGGATCACCACCACCCGCAGGTCGCGACGGCGAAGCGGTCCGGTCAGGTGACTCAGCAGGAAGGCAAGGCTCTTCATTCTCCGGCATCCTCCGATGGCATCGAGTTGTCGGGTTCGAAACCTCGCGACCCCTGCCCAAAAAGGATCCTCGATAACATACCTCTTCGAGGTGATGTTTTGGCTGGGTGTACGGCGTCGTGAATCGCTGGGACGCGTGGTGGCGTCGGATGCTAACCCTCGTGATCTTTGCCGCTCTCGTCTCGCCTCTGGTCCGCAACGAAGACGGTCTTCCCTTGTCGACCTATCCGATGTACTCGGGGACAAGGTCCAACATGAGCTCGTTCGTCACCGCGTCGGGGGTCGACGTCGCGGGTGACCGAACGACGTTGTCGGCGTTGACGATCTCCGAGAGTCGAGACCGCCTGATTGCCCAGTCGTTCCTCAACGACGCAGTTCGGCGAGGCGACGCCGCGGCGATCTGCATCGACATCGCCTCTCGAGTGGAGCGATCACTCGTCGCGGTCGAGATCGCCACCGAACGCCACGACACCGTCGCTCGCCTTCGTGGCGAGCCCTCGCTACGAGATCGTGAAGTGCACGCCCGTTGCGAGGTGTCGTCATGACCGGCACGGTGCGTCGACGGCGACCATGGGCCTGGATCTGGGTTCAGCGCCTCGACGATTGGCTGCTGCCGACTGCACCGCCAGAACGCCTGGCCGTCGTTCGCTTGGCTGTCGGCATCTATGCCTACGTCAACGTGTTCATCAGCACGGGTGAGTTCGCCCGACTCGTCGATCGGCCGGCTGCGGAGTTCGAACCCGTCGGTGTCGCAACGCTCCTCGACGCACCGGTATCGGCCCTCGTCGTGTGGTTGGCCTATGCCGCATCGGTCGTCAGCGGAGCGGGGTTCGTTGCCGGAGCGGCCTTCCGGCTGTCCGGTCCGGTGTTCGCTCTGTGCAACCTGGCATGGGCCAGCTATCACGCGTCGTGGGGCCAGATGCTGCACTTCGAGCATCTGGTCACGTTGCATCTCCTGGTGCTCGGCTTCTCGCCCGCAGCTGTCGCGCTGAGCGTCGACGCTCGATGGGGTCGTAGGTCCCCAGGGAGGCCCGACCTGAGCTACGGCTGGCCGCTCCGCGTGATGGCCATCATGACCGTCGTCACCTACGTGCTGGCCGGGGTGACCAAACTACGGGTCAGTGGCTGGGCCTGGGTCGACGGGACGACGCTGGTCAACCACATCGGGTATTCGGCCACCCGACTCGATCTGCTCGGTGAGCCCCGGCCCCCGTTGGCCACGTTCGTGGTCGGCCAGGAGTGGTTGTCGGGGCCCATGGCGATGGGTGCGCTGGGCGTCGAACTGCTTGCACCGCTTGCATTGTTCGGCGGCTGGTTTCGCCGAGTCTGGGTTCCGAGCGTGCTGCTCTTCCACCTCGGAACGTTGACCACCATGTTCGTGTTCTTCTCCTTCAACGGACTCGGCTTGGCGTTGTTGCCGCTCTACCGGGTCGAATGCCTGCTCGAACGGAGACGTTGGAGGGGGGCGATGGGTCGGTGGCGATCGGGCTGAGTTCCTGGGATCCGGTATCGCCTATCCGTAGTGCGGTTGGCGGCGGTCGCGGAACGCGCCGACTCCCTCGGCGAAGTCGGGGCTGGCCCGGACCGAATCGCCCAGGGATTGTTCGAACGGCTCTCGGGCTCGTGCCCGGTCGGCGACTCCTGTCGACACGAACCGCTTGACGGCCTGCACGGCCATCGGGCTGTTGGCGGCAATCGCTTCGGCCGTGGCCAGTGCTCGCCCCATGACCTGTTCGGCCGGCACGATCTCGTTGACCAGCCCGATACGCACTGCTTCGTCGGCATCGATGTTCTCTGCAGTGAGCAGCAGCTTCATGGCGTGGACGTAGCCGATCTGGTCGGCCAGTTTCGCTGCGGCTCCACCGAAGGGGTAGATCGCCCACTTCACCTCGGGGAGTCCGAAGACCGCATCGGGGACCGAGTAGCGGACGTCGGCCACCAGCAGCAACTCGATTCCTCCGCCCAGGCAGGCGCCGTTGACGGCGGCAATGATCGGCTTGGAGAACGGCTCGGTCTTCAACAGGGCACGATTGATGGTGGCTGCGGTCTCCTCGCTGGCCGAGAGATCCCCGGACACGTCGGCCCCGGCGGTGAAAGCCCGGTCGCCGGCGCCGGTCACCACGATCGCCCGGCACCTGTCGTCGTTGTCGAGCCGCTGCCAGGTCTCGGCCAGTTCGGACAACATGTCGCGAGACATGGCGTTGGCCTTGCTCGGGTTGTCGATGGTCACGACGCTGATGTGAGCTCCGTGCGAGTCGAGGGTGATGGGCATGGTTGCTCCAAGGGTTGGGCGAGACCGGATCAGGCCAGGAGATCGTGGAGTTCCGGGCGGTCGGCGACGTGGGTCCGGGCGTAGCCGCACGTCGGCACGATCTTGAGGCCCCGAGAACGGATCTCGGCAAGCACATCGTCGAGGAACGGTGCCGACACCCCTTGGCCCCGGAGTCGCGGCGACACCTGGACGTGGGGAATGGTCATCACCTGGTCGTGGAGCCGGTAGTCGACCCATCCCATGAATTCGCCGTCGATGTGCAGTTCGAAGCGACTCGCTTCAGGATTGTCGGTGATCTCCCGCTCGGTCATCGCCTCACCATGCCATACCCGGCACCGTCATGCAGGACGACCATGACCATCAGGTTCGCGGTGTCGGCCGCCCGCGACCGGCACTAGGGTTCGGTGCCATGGATTCGTTGATCAGTACCACGGAACTGGCGGAGGTTCTCGGAGACGGCGACCTGGTGGTTCTGGACTGCACCATCTTCCTTCATCTCACCGACCGCGGGTATCGGAGCGAATCGGGGCGGGACAACTACGAGGCCGGGCACATCCCGGGAGCTGGTTTCGCCGACCTGAACAGCGATCTGGTCGACGCCACCAGTTCGCTGCGCTACGTGGTACCGACCCCGGAGCATTTCGCAGCCGCGATGGAGCGACTCGGGGTGCACGACGGGGCGCGAGTGGTCCTCTACGACGACAACCAGTCGATGTGGGCGGCCCGAGTGTGGTGGATGCTGCGATGGATCGGTTTCGACCGAGCGGCGTTGCTCGATGGAGGGCTCAAGGCATGGAAGTCCGAAGGTCGCCCGTTGCACGTCGGCCCGGCCTCGCCGACGTCCGCACCGGCGGGATCGATCACGATCGAGGCCAGGCCGGAACTGATCGCTGATCGGCACGAGGTGGCAGCGATCGTCGAGTCGGGGGCCGCCTGTCTGGTGGATGCTCTGCCCGCAGCCGTCTATCGGGGCGACGTGCAGCCCTATGCCCGCCCCGGTCACATCCCGACCGCGGTGAACGTGCCTGCGAGCTCGATGGTCGATCGGGACTCCGGCCTCTTCCGGCCCGTGGAAGAGATCAGACGAATGCTGCCGGAGCGGCCCGAGGCCAGAACCGTGGTCTATTGAGGTGGTGGCATCGCGGCGTCGGTCGACGCCTTCTGGATGACTCGCCTCGGCTTCACTGATGTGGCGATCTACACCGCCAGCTTGCAGGAGTGGTCGGCTGACCCCGATGCGCCGATGGTGATCGGTACCTGACCCGGCCCGGTTGCCGCCAGAGCGTTACGGTCGCCTTCGCCGAGAGGTCTCCGGTCTGTCGCCCTCCTGCATTCGAGCGCCCGCACCCGTGTCGGAAGCGTGACGGCCTCACCGTTGGGATGAGGTCGAGGTGCTGGTGAACAGTAGAATCCGATCCATGCTCGAGTCATGGGGACAGATCGGGCGGCGACCGTGGAGGTGAGAGCTCGGGGTCTCGGCAAGACCTTCGACTCCGACGGACGACGGACCGAAGTCCTGGCCGGAGTCGATTTCGAGATCGAGGCAGGAGAGTTCGTGAGCCTCCTCGGGCCCAGCGGTTGCGGCAAGTCAACGCTGCTGCGGCTGATCGGTGGGTTGATCATGCCCGACGCCGGCGAGATCACGGTTGCCGGCCAGGCACCCCAGGTCGGCCGCCGATCGAAGCGGTTCGGGCTGGTGCCGCAGACGCCGGCGCTCCTTCCCTGGCGAACGGTCCGACAGAACCTGACACTCCTGCCACGGCTCAATCGAGGCCGCGGCGATGCGCCCCGAGGAGATGCCGCTCGCAAGGCGATCGATGTCGACCGACTCCTCGATTCCGTGGGCCTCGCGGACTTCGCCCATGCCCTTCCCGCCGAGCTGTCAGGGGGTATGCAACAGCGCGTCAGCCTGGCCAGAGCGTTTGCGCTCCGCCCACCCATTCTCCTGATGGACGAACCCTTCGCTGCCCTCGACGAGATCACACGGTCACACATGCGGTTCTTGCTGCTCGACCTCTGGGTCGACACCAACGCAACCGTCGTGTTCGTCACCCACTCGATCGAAGAGGCGGTGCTGCTCTCGGATCGAGTGATGGTGCTGACCAACCGGCCTGGGCACATCTCTGCCGACGTGACGATCGATCTCCCTCGACCCCGTCGTCACGGCATCGAGGACGACGACGGGTTCCATCGCCACACCGCAGCGCTGCGAGCTGCGTTGAATGGCGCCACCGCGACACCGATCTCTTGACCAGAGTGACACCATGACCGGGCCGGCTGAGAACTCGTTGGGGTCGACCGGCCCTGCCGCCTCGCCGAGGTCCTCCCCCGAGCGGAAACGTCAGCGGCGACTCAGTTCCACCGTCGCCCCCGTGTTCGGGCTCGTTCTCCTGTTCGGCGGATGGGAGGTCTACGTTCGCCTCAGCGGCGTGTCACCGCTGACGCTCCCTCCGCCGACCCGCATCATCCGCCACCTGGTGGCCGAACCCAGCTTCTACGTGCGCAATGGTTGGGTCACCTTGTCCGAGGCGTTGATCGGCTTCTTCATGGCGCTCCTGACCGCGCTCGGTCTTGCCATCGTGATGGCACACTGGCGCTTCGCCGAGCGGGCGATGGTCCCGGTGATCGTCTTGGTGCAGTCCACCCCGATCGCGGTCCTGGCCCCGGTGTTCCTGCTCTGGTTCGGGTTCAGCGCGACCCCGAAGATTCTGGTGGCGGCCCTCTTCGCCTTCGTGCCCTTCGTGTCGAATGCGCTCGGAGGGATGAAGAGCATCGACCGCCACACCCTCGAGGTGTTGCGGTCGGTCGACGCCCGCTGGTGGGAGATCCTCTGGCATCTTCGTCTTCCGCACGCGCTGCCGGCGCTGTTCGCGGCGGCTCGAGTCTGTGTCGGTCTGGCACTGGTCGGAGCGGTGATCGGCGAGCTCTATGGCGGGTCGACCCGAGGGCTTGGCTATCAGGCGAGAATTGCGCAGTCCCGCAGCCTGGTCGACCAGCTCTGGGGAAGTGTGCTCGCCTTGGCGCTCATCGGCATCGTTCTGACACTGTTGGTGATGACCCTCGAGCGTCGAGTGCTCAAGTGGCATACCTCCCAGGCGCCGATCTAGTCGGTGCAACTGCCTGGTCAGTGCAAGGTTCGCTACGGCAAGGTTCGGCAAGGTCAAGGTACGGCAAGGTCAAAGTATGGCAAGGTCAAAGTATGGCAAGGTCCCCGCAACGAAGATCCGAGGAGTCAGGTGTGTCGATGAACAAGACGAACAAGCGGGTCCTGGCGCTGGCGCTCTGCCTCGGTCTGGTGGCGGCAGCGTGTGGTGACGACGCCGACAGCGCACCGGCCGACGGCGAGACGGTCGACACCGATGCCCTGACCAGTGAGGAGCGGTGTGACGCGAACAGGGCGGCCGGCACCATCACCTATGTCTCGTCGTTCGATTTCGCCGCGGCGGCCTCGATCCTCGATGTGATCGTGGCCGAGGCCGAGGGCTACTTCGCCGAACTCTGCCTCGAGGTCGATATCCAACCCGGTTTTGCCCCCGGCAACGGCGGACTGGTGGCGGAAGGCCAAGCGCAGTTCAGCTCGGCCGGGTCATTCGGTGAACTGGTCAACACCAACGTGCAAGGCGAAGCCGACCTGGTCGCGATCGCCCAGTATGGGAAGACGTCGATCGAGACGCTCGTCGTTCCCGCCGATGGCCCGATCGAGAGTCTGGACGATCTGGCCGGCTCGACGGTCGGCATCAAGGGTGACCTGCCCTACTCCCTCCAGGCCATGCTCGGCGTCGCTGGTGTCGAACGATCCGGGTTCGAGGAGTTGCTGCTCGATGGCTTCGACCCGGTTGCTCATCTCGATCTCGGCATCGATGCACTTCCCGTCTACAAGAGCAACGAACCCGCTCAGCTCGACGCAGCCGGCGTGGCCTATCGTCAGTTCGATCCCCAGGATTTCGACGTACCGGCATCGTTCGGGGTGTTCTTCACCAGCGCGAGCTTCCTGGAGGAGCACCCGACCGCGGTCGAGGACTTCCTCCGAGCATCGTTTCGTGGCTTTGCCTTCGCGGTCGAGAATCCGGAAGTCGCCGTCGGCTACACGTTCGACCGCATCGATGCCGCCGGGAATCCCAACTTCTTCTCCGACGAAGGCGAGGGGTTCCGCTGGGTGACCGAGAGTGCCCTGGTGCTGGAGACAACCCCCGCCGGTCAAGGACCTGGCCTGTTGGACATCGATGCCCTCGGAGCCGAGATCGACTTGTTGACCCAGGTCGGGGTCTTCGAATCGGAACCGGATTGGCGATCGATGTTGGCCGAAGGGCTGGCCGATGGACTCTACGACGGAGTCGACGTCGTCTGGGAGGGCCTGGCGACGGAGTCCGACGGTGACTGAATACGGCATTCTCAGCCTGGCCGACCATCTGAGCAATCCACTCACCGGCGAGCTCGACAGCCAAACACGACGCCTTCAACGGGTGGTCGACAGCGCAGTTCACGCCGAGGCCGCGGGGTTCGCGGCCTTCGGTGTCGGCGAGCACCATTTCGGAGGTTTCATCCTGTCGGCACCAGAGCTGGTGTTGGCGGCCGCTGCGGCCCGGACCGAGCGCATCCGGATCGGCACGTCGGTGAGTTTGCTGGCCAACAATGACCCGGTGCGACAGGCCGAGCAGATGGCAACCCTCGACGTCCTGTCGAATGGGCGAGCCGAGATGACGTTCGCTCGAGGGGTTTCGATGGACACGGCCGCAGCCTTCGGCATGAAGGACCTCGACGAGCTCCGGCCACGCTTCGAGGAGTACCTGCGCCTGGTGCTTCGCCTCTTCACCGAGGAACGCGTGACCTGGAGCGGCAACTACCGGGTGCCGCTGGACGACGTGCGGCTCGAGCCCCGTCCGGTCCAGAAACCCTACCCGGACATCTGGATCGGAGGCGGGCTGTCGACGACCTCGGCGGATCTGGCCGCCGCGATCGGGATGCCGTTCTTCCTACCCAGCTTGTTTCGGTGGCCCGAAGACTATCTCGCCATCGTCGATCACTATCGAGCCAACTATGCCGCGACCGGTCACGAACGACCGGCCCGCATCGGCTTCGCCAGCTACGTGCACGTGGCCGCCACCAGTCAGGAGGCCTACCGACGCTGGCGGCCGTTTCTCGAGCACTACCGGGATTTCGCCTTGACGATGCGGGGGAGTTGGGGCCGAGACACCAGCTTCGACAGCCTCCTCGAGGGGCCGGCGATTTGTGGGAGCCCGGCCCAGGTGATCGAGCGAGTCGAGGAGATCGACGAGTTGCTCGGCCTCGATCGGCATCTGTTCTTCATGGACGCCGGCGGTATTCCCGACGACGTCATGGCCGAACAGATGCAGCTCATGGCCACCGAGGTGTTGCCCCATCTCGGTTGACGGCCGGACCAGGAGGCAGCGAAATCGCCGAAACCCGTCCGGGATCAGGGCGAGCACGCCGGTGCTCTGTCGGCATGCCCCATGCAGCGCCCGGTGGTGCAGAGCGGCCGAAACTCACGTGCTGGTACGCAACAGTGCTCCCAGGCCGCCGGTCGGGGCGTTCGGACCGGTGGCGGGCACCACGACGATGTCGGCGCCGGTCAGCACGGCACTGCGCAGCGCGATGTCGTTGAGGGGAGCCTGTCGGAGCGGCATGCCGACGTCGGGCGGATCCGAGTCGGGGTAGATGTGGGCCGGGTCGGTCGAGGTCCACCCCTGGGCCCGTTCGCCGAAGGTGTCGTCGACGACGTACAGCGTGCTCGCGGTCGCTCGTCGGAGGGCCTGGAACACGGCGTCAGGTCCATCGACGGCGTGATCGGTCGCCAGCGCTTCGGCGAAGGTCTGCAGATGTCGACGGAGATCCTCGGCGGCTACGGTGGCGACCTGGGTGACCGTGTCGGCGGCAATCTGATCGACGCTCCACTCGGCCCGGGCGCCGTCGATGAGTCGGACGAGATCGTTGCTGCGGGCCGACAGGTGTTGCCGGAGGAAGCCGACGGCTCGTTCGTCGCCCGCCACGATGATCACCTCCGCGTGGATCGATGCCGCCAGTCGCTCCACTTCGGTCGCGACGCCTTTGGCATTGCGTTCCCACAGGTTCTCGGCCCGCTGCTGGAACCTTCGCTGTGACCATCCTCCGGGGGCACCTCGATGGATGTACTCGTCGTCGCCGGTGACGGTCGTGCCGGAATCGTCGTACTGGGGGCTGATGGCGATCATGTCGGCCCCGGTGCGGTCGACAACCACGACCAGGTGAGGGATTCTCGATTGTTCCCAGTCGAGCAGGGGCAGGATCGAGGGAATGAGTTCGGTGGTTCCGAATGCTTCGACCACGGATTCGGTGATGAAGCCGGCTGCCTGGAGTTTTCCGCCCGAAGCGATCGCGACGTTGGTGTCGCCACCCGGTCGGGCCTCGTTGGCGGTGACATCGATCGCAACCAGATCGGCCTCGTCGGCGCCGTTGGCGGCGAGGCCTCGCCGCAGGTTGGACCAGTGGAGATGGAGGGGGTCACGGGGTCGGGGAGGTCGCTCGGAGCGGGGAGATAGGTGGTGACGGTGGCTCCCAGGGTCTGCATCAAGCCTTTCAACGCCTCGCGGTCGAGTGGTTCGGTGCCGACTCTCATAGGTGTGCTCATCGGGATCCGCTTTCGGTTCGTGGGCCTACGGGGCGAAGGACTCGTGTGGTCACATCGTGAGGCATCACGGTTCCCGGCGTTAGGGGACAAGGACCTTCTGCAACCCCTGAGGGGTCCTGCGGGATGGTACGGATTGTGACGATCGTCCCTGGGCCCGGAGTGCTCGTGCCCCTACGTTCGGGTCGGACCGATGCAGAAAGGACCACCCCGTGGGGTATGCGGTTGAGACCACGAAACTGACGAAGAAGTTCGGCGCGGTCACGGCGGTTCGCGATCTCGATCTGAGGATCTCCACCGGCGAGGTGTTCGGGTTCCTCGGGCCCAACGGTTCAGGAAAGTCGACCACCATCAAGATCCTGCTCGACGAGGTTCGAGCCACATCGGGGACTGCGCAACTGCTCGGGCTCGACAGCCACGATGATCTGGTCGAGCTGCACCGACGGATCGGCTATCTGCCTGGAGAACTGCGCCTGCCCGCCGACCTCACCGGTGGCGAGTATCTCGATTTCCTGGCCGGTCTTCGTTCGACCTCCGATGAGAAGCACCGACGCGAACTGCTGGAACGGTTCGACCTCGATCCGACTCGCCGCCTCCGGCACCTCTCCACGGGGAACAAGCAGAAGGTGGGCCTGGTCCAGGCGTTCATGCACCGGCCGGAGTTGGTTCTGCTGGATGAACCCACGACGGGTCTCGACCCGCTGGTGCAGCACGACTTCCACGAGATGCTGCGAGCCGAGGCCGAACAGGGAATGACCGTCTTGTTGTCCTCGCATGCTCTGTCGGAGGTAGATCAGGTGGCGGATCAGGTCGGGGTGATCCGCCGCGGCGCGTTGGTGGCCGTCGAGCGAGTCGACGTGTTGAAGGCGCAGGCTCGTCGACAACTGAACCTCGAGTTCGCGGCGAGCGTTCCTCGAGGTGTTCTCGAGTCGGCCCCCGGTGTCTACTCGGTCGAGTACGCCGAGAAGTCGGCCACCATCCGCTTCGAGGGCGATGTCGACGCGCTGCTTCGGACCGCAGTCGCCGTCGGACACCTGGTCTCGGTGCGTACCCCCGAGATCGATCTGGAGGAAGTCTTCCTCGGCTTCTACCGGGACGCTCCGCCCGACCTCGGGCAGACGCCGTGAGCGTCACGCATCGCCCCGCCGATCGTCGGTCGGTCGCGCTGGCCCTGGTCCGGCGCATGACGGCGGAACGGCGACGTCTCATCAGCGGGTTCACCGTGGCGGCGGCTGCGCTGGCCGCCATGACGGCAGCGTTGTATGCGAGCATCGGTGTCGACTACGCGTCGATGGTCGAGGAGCTTCCGGCCGCTTTCGATTCCATGCTCGGCGGCGCCGATTTCTCGACAGCCGCAGGGTTCCTCCAGGTCGAGCTGTTCTCGATCGTGGCACCGGGGCTCGTGCTGGGGGTCGCGATCGCGGTCGGATCGGGGTCGTTGGCCGGAGCCGAGCAGGGCGGGCGTCTGGCTCTGATCACCACCGGGCCGGTGAAGCGGTCGACGGTGACCGGGGCCGCGTTGGCCACGATGGTCGTCGCCGTCGTCGCCGTGAGCATGGGGTTGTTCGTCGGTGTCGAGATCGGCGCTTCGGCCGGCGGGGTCGATCTCGCCACCTCCCGACTGGCGGCGGCTTGTGTCAGCGTCGGGCTGTTCGGGGTGGCGGTCGGCGCCATCTCCTTGGCTGCTGGCGCGTTCAGCGGCAGCCGTTCGATCGCTCTGGCGTCGGGCACCGCAGTGGCGGTGGGGAGCTACGTCATCGACGCGTTCTTTCCGCTCAATGGGGTGCTCGAGCCGTTTGCCGAGGTTTCACTGTGGCATCCGTACGCCGCCAACACACCGTTGACCAATGGGCTGGACCCTCGCCACGTCGCCATCTTCCTGGTCGTGACGGCAGCGGCCTCGTTCTTCGGCCTCTGGGGTTTCGAACGTCGCGACCTCGTCGGCTGAACGCGGTCGGCGATCTCGTCTCGGAACGAGTTCGGCCACCCGGTTCAGGAGGGCGTTCCCGCTGACGGGCTTGTTCGACACCTGGCGGCTGCAATGGTTGTAGCGAGTTCGGCGCCGACCTCGGACTCAACCAGGCAGCGCAGCTCCGATGGCGACACGATGGTCGGCGACGATCGCATCGATGAGGTCGCGCAGGACCCGGTCGGCCTCGGCGGTGTCGATCTGGCAGGTTCCGGCCGCCGCGTGACCGCCGCCTCCATGGCGCAACATCAGTTCGCCGATGTTGGTAGTGCAACCACGGTCGATGATCGACTTACCGGTCGCGAACACGATGTTCTGCTTCTGGAAGCCCCAGAGCTTGTGGATCGAGATGTCGCACTCGGGGTACATCGCGTAGATCAGGAAACGATTGGCGGGCCAGATCGTCTCTTCACCGGTCAGGTCGAGGAGAATCAGATTGTCGTGGATCGTGGAGCAGCGTTCGATCTGCTCACGGGCCTTGTCCTGGTGTGCGACGTAGAGTTCGATGCGTTCGGCAACATCGGGAAGCAACAGGATCTCTTCGATCGTGTGGTTCTTGCAGTAGGCGATGAGATCCATCATCAGCTGGTAGTTGGAGATGCGGAAGTCTCGGAATCGCCCGAGCCCGGTCCGGGGGTCCATGATGAAGTTCAGTAGTTCCCAATCCCGTGGGTGCAGGATCTCTCCCTCGGAGTACTGGGCGGAGTCGGCCTTGTCGACGGCTTCCATCATGTCCATCCAGCGGGACGGGAACGTTCCGGCCCCACCGTAGTAGTCCCAGACCACACGAGCCGCCGAGGGGGCGTGGGGAAGGATCACGTGATTGTCGCGGGCACCGATGCGGAGAGTCTCGGACTCGTGATGGTCGAAGGCGAGATGGACACCACTCACGTAGGGGAGGTTGGTGGTGATGTCCTTGTCGGTGATGTCGACCTTGCCATCCTGCATGTCCTTGGGATGGACGAAGAGGATGTCGTCGATCATCTCCAGGTGCTCGAGCAGGACGGCGCAGACCAGGCCGTCGAAATCACTGCGGGTCACGAGTCGATACTTGTTCACGAGGCTTTTCTCCAGGACGTTCGGTTCCCTGGAGCGTCGACCGTGCACCACCTGACGTGAGGGCCATCGGGCCGTCCACGTCGCTAGGGTCGGCAGATGATTCTTGCCGCCATCGGTGACACGCCGTATCAGATCATGCTCATCTTGCACATCGTCACGGCCATGGCCGCGTTCGCCCCGATCTTCGTGCACCCTGCGATCCTGAGCCGTCTGGGCGATGCCGGTGCAGACGTTCGGGGTCCGGTGCTCCAGGCCATGACCCGCAACGGACGCATGATCCATGCGCCCGCACTGCTGATCAACGGCATCCTCGGCTTCGGGCTCGCCGGCTTGTCGGACAAGGTGTATTCGATGAGTCAAGGCTGGTTGATCGCGGCGTTTCTCGTCTGGGTCGCCATGAACGGGCTGCTCCATGCCGTCGTCCTGCCGGCCGAGAAGAAACTGGCCCAAGGAGACACTGCGGCACGACGCAGGGGTGAGGCGGGAGGGGCGATGCTGTCGGTCCTGCTGGTCGTGATGCTCTATCTGATGACCTTCAAGCCAGGATTGTGATGAACAAGCCAGGATCGTGATGAAGGGGACGTGACCGGAAACCACCGGGGTCAGGGCTCCCGGTGCTCGCACCTCTGGCGATGAAGGCGGACGTCTGCGCCGCAGGCCGGTGCAGGCTACGGTCCCGTTCCACCGACCAAGGGGAGCGAGACATGGCACACGACCGAAGCTGGGAAGATCGTCACGGGCAGGCCTGCGAGACGTTCGGTCGATTTCTTCCCGATGTCGATCCTGACCGGGTCTTCGTCTCGATGGAGCGAAAGATGGGGGCGCTGGGCACCTTCGCGTTCGCTGCGGTTGGTGAGATGTGGAACCGCCCCCAGTTGTCTCGCCGTGATCGCAGTCTGATGATCATCGCGGTGCTGGCGGCTCAGGCCAGAGATGAAGAGCTCGAATTGCACACCGGAATCGGCTTGCAGCACGGACTGACCCGATCCGAGATCGAGGAGATCAACCTGCACGTCGCCGCCTATGCCGGCTTCCCGGCGGCGATGGCCGCCAGTCGGCGCATGGACGCAGCGTTCTGCAAGGCAGAGGGGGTCGAGCGGATCGAGGGTCGGCTGCCGGCCGATCATCTGTCCGACAGCGAGAGACTGGAACGGGCAGCTGACGTGCGTCGGTCGCTGACGAACGGTCGGGCCGAGGCCGACCCCGCCGAGGATCTGGCCGCCATGACCGAGTTCCTCGGTGATCTGGGCGAGTGGGCCATGCTCTTCGCCTTCGGCGAGATCTGGTCCCGACCCGACCTTTCTCGACGCGATCGGTCGCTCGTCGTCATCGCCATTCTCTGCGCCCTCGGTCAGGACTCCGAGCTCGGCTTCCACATTCCCGCTGGTCTCCATCACGGACTGACCCGGGTCGAGGTCGAGGAGATCATGACCCACCTGTGCCTCTACGCCGGGTTCCCCCGGTCCGTTGACGGGATGAGGGCGGCCAAAGAGGCGTTCGCCAAGATCGACGAGAGGGCCGCCATTTCCTAGCCGCCACTTCTCAGCCGTCGCGCACTGGCTGTTGCCAGCGATGGGACGGAACCGTCCTCGGGCTACTCCAGGATCTCGGCTGCTGCCAGACCGGCGATGCGATCGGTGTCGTAGCCGAGTAGATCGTGCAACACCTCGAAGGTGTGTTGTCCCAGCGTCGGTCCGGCCGCCGTGACGTGGCCGGGTGTGCGCGACATGCGAATCGGTGGCGCGCCCACTGGAATGCGACCCATGGTCGGGTGGGCTGCTGCGACGGTCCAACCGCCGCGTGCCACGAGCTGAGGGTCGGCAAGACACTCGGGGCTGTTCTGGACCTGATGGGCCGCTACGCCGGCCGCCTGCAGGCGTTCCTGGGCTGCGACCGGGTCCCGTTCCGTTGTCCAGGCAACGATCAACTGGTCGATCTCGGCCTTCCGGCGACGACGCTCGACGATGTCGAGGTCGGCCAGGTCTGCTCGCCCCAACTCGTGAGCGAGCGCCTGCCACTGCTCGTCATCCCCGCAGGTCACGGCGACCCATCGATCGTCGCCGGCCGCCGGATACACACCCTGTGGGGCCAGGAAATGGTCGCTGTTGCCCATCGTCTCCCACGATCGATGGTTGGCCTGGGTGTCGAGGAAGCCGACGGTCAGGAGCTGCAGGCACGCCTCTCCCTGGCCGAGATCGATCCAGGCGCCCTCGCCGGTCTGGCGCCGCCGGTGCAGCGCGGCCAGGGCGACCCCGGCTGCGAAGCGGGGCGAGATCATGTCGGTGTAGGCGCCGACGGGCCCGACGGGGCTGCGATCCGGCCAGCCGGTCGTGGCAAAGAATCCGGTGAGGGCGGTTGCCATGTTGCCGTAGCCGGGGACGCCGGCCAGGGGCCCGGTCTGGCCCAACATGCTGGTCTGGAGGACGATGGCGCCCGGGTTGATCTCGGCCATCGTGTCGCGGTCGAGACCCATCCGTGCCAGGGCCCCGGGTGCATAGGCGTCGACGATGAGATCGGCCCATGTCGCGAGGTCACGCAGCACGGTCCGGGGTACGTCACCGGGGCCTCGATCACCCTTGGAGAGATCGAGGGCAATGCTCCACTTGCCGGCGTTCGTATGGGCGTAGGCAGCCGACGTCTCGAAGCCGTCGCCCAGGAAGGGCGGAGCGGTGCGAGCCAGGTCCGGGCGTTGCCCCGACTCCACCTTGACCACCGTGGCACCGAAGTTGGCCAGCACCCGCCCGACGAGCGGTCCGGCATAGGACGTGGTCAGATCGAGAACTCGTAGACCATGGAGCGGTAGGCCGCTCTGGTCGCCCTCGGTCGCCTTCGGCGGCGCGCCATGACCGGTGGTCTCCGATGGGGATGGCGCGCTCGGTGACGATCGGCGCATCCATGCGACGTGGTCGGTGTGCGCACCGAGCATCGGGGCTGGATCGAGTTCGGTGAGAAGGGCGGGCGTCGTTCGGGCGATCGGGCCCGGTGCCCTGACGGGACGACCGTCAGGAAGATCGATCGTTCGCCACACGTCACGAACGGCGAACTGCTCGGCATCGAGCACATCGCCGATGCCGAGCACCGGAGCCAGCAGGAGACGCCGCTGATGGGCCGCGGTCATGAGCTCGTCGCGGGTGCGGCGGGCAGTGAAGTGCCCGACAGCGTCGTTGAGTCGATCGAGGCGCTCGGGTTCGGAGAACGGGTCGAAGCTGGCCCAGTCGGTGTCGGCCAGATCGGCGGGGCATTCGCCCTGTTCGGCCATCCATTGGACCAGACGGTTGGTGAACGGACCGACGGCGGCGCCCAGCATCAGCGTGATCGTCACGAATCCATCCGAGGCCGGAAAGTCGAAGCGGGTGGTCAGTGGCCCTGTCTTCGGGGCTGCGCCACAGCGATGCGAAACCGGCGCACCCCAGGCACTGGAGTAGGCCAGATAGAACCCAGCCCAGGTCCACGACTCCTGCGCCGAGAGGTCGATCAGCTGACCTCGACCGGACGTCTCTCGCTCGGCGAGAGCGAGGAGTGCACCGACGGCGGCATCCGCGGCCGCATGATGGAAAACCTGGGGCACCGAGGTCCGCAAGGGAGGACGGTCGTAATCGCCGGTCACGGACTGCTGGAAGCCGGCGGCGCCACAAACGAGATCGCTGTCGAGCCAGGTGGATTTGGGGCCGGTCAGGCCGAATCCCGAGATGTTTGCGACGACCAGGTGGGGGTGCTGAGCGGCCAGGTCCGATGGTGCCGGCAAGCCGCCTCGTTCATGCTCGCCCCGGCTCCCGTTCAGCACGACGACGTCGGCTGCGGCGAGCAGGGTGTGGAGTGCATCCATCCCGGCCGGCGTCCGCCAGTCGAGGACGACGGACTTCTTCCCGCGGTTGAATCCGAGGTGATGCAAGGAACGCTCGACACCCGCCTGGTCCCCGACATGGGGAGGGCAGTGGCGGATGGGTGCCCCTCCCGGTGGCTCCACCATCACCACGTCGGCACCGAACTGGGCCAGGAGAAACCCGGCAAGAGCCCCCCGTGCATCGCTGAGATCGATCACGCGGGTGTTCGTCAACAGGGGGGTGGCGGGTTCCATCCAGGGAAGCTAGAGGGCGATTCGATCCTTCGACAAAGCCCTGCGGCTGGTCGAGAGGCAGTGGCTTCAACCGCTCGGCTTTGCTGTCGATCGCTGCTTGGTTGAAGCTGGCGTCCTCTCGCACGTGGCTACGTGCGAGCTAAGCAGCACGAAGGGGAGCAGCACGATGGGACGTCTGGACGGAAAAGTGGCAGCGATCACGGGAGGAGCCAGCGGGATCGGGGCCGGTACGGTTCGCCGGTTCGTGGAGGAGGGGGCCTCGGTGCTGATCGCTGACCTCGACGAGGACAAGGGGGCGGCGCTGGCCAAAGAGCTGGGGGCGACGGTCGGGTTCCTCGGAACCGATGTGTCGAAGGAGGAGGACGTGGCGGCCATGATCGCCGAGACCACCGACCGGTTCGGAGGCCTCGACATCCTCTTCAACAACGCCGGGTTCGGCGGCGCGTTGGGTCCGATCGAATCCACCACCGTGGAGGACTACGACCTGACCATGGACGTGTTGCTGAAGAGCGTGTTCCTCGGCATGAAGCACGCGGCCCCTGTCATGAAGGCGCAAGGGTCGGGCTCGATCATCTCGACCGCCAGCGTTGCCGGTCTTCGTCCCGGGTTTGCTCCACACCTGTACAGCGTGGCCAAGTGTGCGGTCATCCACCTGACCCAGACCGTTGCCCTGGAGCTGGGCGAGAGCGGCATCCGGGTCAACGCCATCTGTCCCGGCTTCATCGCCACGCCGTTGGCGGCCGGTCGGCCGGATGCCGATGACAGCCAGATCGCTCAGATGCGCGAGGCGGGCGCAGCGTCGCAGGTGATGGGCCGCGTCGGCGAACCCCGCGACATCGCCAACATGGCCCTGTTCTTGGCCAGCGATGAGTCGGAGTGGATCACCGGACGTGAGTTCGTGGTCGACGGAGGCTTCGAGGCCGGACCGCCCTGGTCCCGGTGGCCGAAATTCGCCCGCATGGAGCGCCCGATCCGTCATCACCGCCCGCCGGATCGTTAGACAGGGCGAACCTCATCTGCCAGGCTCGGGCTCTCGTCGACGAGAGGGGATTCGAACATGGGGTGGGACTTCGAGACCGATGCCGAATTCCAGGCCGAGCTCGACTGGGTCGAGAACTTCGTCCGCGAGGAGATCGAACCGCTCGACTTCATCGTCAAGAGCCCCTATGACATCAATGATCCCATCCGGGCCGAGGTCATCCCTCCGCTCCAGAGGCAGGTGCAGGAGCGCGGCCTGTGGGCGTGCCACCTCGGACCTGATCTGGGTGGTCTCGGCTACGGCCAGGTGAAGTTGGCGCTGATGAACGAGATCCTCGGCCGGGCCCGGTCGGCGCCGACCGTCTTCGGTTGCCAGGCGCCCGACACGGGCAACAGCGAGATTCTCGCCCACTACGGCACCCCTGGACAGAAGGAGAAGTTCCTCGATCCATTGCTTCGGAACGAGATCGTGTCGTGCTACTCGATGACCGAAGTCCAGGGCGGTGCCGACCCCAAGGTCTTCACCACGTCGGCTGTGCAAGACGGTGACGAGTGGGTCATCAACGGCGAGAAGTGGTTCTCGTCGAACGCCCGGTACGCGTCGTTCCTCATCGCCATGGTCGTCACCGACCCGGACAATTCGCCTCTGCAACGGTTCTCGATGTTCCTCGTTCCTTCCGATACGCCCGGGCTCGAGATCGTCCGCAACGTGGGTCTGGGCTACGAGTCCGAGAGCGAGGACGAGGGCAGCCATGCCTACGTGCGCTACGACAACGTCCGGGTTCCGGCCGAGAACCTGTTGGGGGAGCGCGGCGGCGGTTTCGTCGTGGCCCAGACTCGCCTCGGTGGAGGGCGCATCCACCACGCGATGCGCACCAGCGGTCGGGTGCAGCGCCTGTTCGACATGATGTGCGAGCGGGCGATCAGCCGCACCACCCAGGGCGAGTTGCTGTCGCGCAAACAGATGGTCCAGGAGATGATCGCCGACTCGTGGATCGAGATGGAGATGTTCCGTCTGCTCGTGCTGCGAACGGCGTGGCGTATCGACAAGTACCAGGACTACAAGAAGGTGCGTCGTGACATCTCGGCGGTGAAGGCGGCCATGCCGGGCGTGTATCGGAACGTGGCCAGCCGAGCGCTCCAGATCCACGGCTCGCTCGGTGCCTCGTGGGAGATGCCGTTCGCCACGGAGGTCATCGAGTCGTTCCACATGGGCCTCGCCGACGGACCGACCGAGGTGCACAAGGTTCAGGTCGCTCGCAGAGTCCTCGACGACTACGTCCCGTGCGACGATCTCTTCCCTTCGGCCCACCTCCCGAAGCGTCGGGCTGCGGCTGAAGCAAAGTATGCCGACGTCCTGGAACGCCACCTGGAAACGCAGTAGCACGGGAACGAGCACGGGAACGAGGGGAGTGCGGTCCGGACATGACGACTGATGCAGAACCACCGGTCGATCCGTTCGTCGATGAAACCCCGGCCGAGGTAGCCGAAGTTCGCTCGGGCGAAGCCCTCGACTGGGAGCGCATCGAGACCTACCTGCGGGCAGAGCTGCCGGACGAGCTCGACGTGTCCGGGTCGTTCGAGGTGCTGCAGTTCCCCAATGGTGCGGCCAACCTCACCTACATGATCCGGTTCGGCGACACCGAGCTGGTACTGCGGCGACCCCCGTTCGGGGCGATCGCGCCGGGGGCCCATGACATGCAGCGGGAGCACAAGGTGCTGTCACGGCTCTGGGAGTACTTCGACAAGGCGCCTCGGGCCTATCTGTTGTGCGACGATCACGCCATCGCCGGCTCCGACTTCTTCGTCATGGAACGTCGCCGGGGCGAGGTGGTGCGCGGCGTGCTTCCGGAATCGATGCGAGCGCTCCCCGATGTCGGTCACCGGATGGGCCTGGCACTCGTCGATGCCATCGCTGCGTTCCATCGGCTCGAACCCGACGCGTGCGGGCTCGGGGACCTGGGCCGGCCCGACGGCTTCGTCGAGCGTCAGGTCGGCGGTTGGAAGAAGCGATGGGATCTGGTCGCCGACCCCGCCAACGACGCGGAGATGACTGCCCTTCACCACCGATTGGCAGCGTCGATGCCCGTGAGCCAGCGAGTTTCGTTCGTCCACAACGATCTGAAGCTCGACAACGCCATGTTCGAAACCGGCAACCCCGATCGGGTGGTTGCCTTCTTCGATTGGGACATGACCACCCTCGGCGACCCGCTCATCGACGCCGGCACGTTGCTGAACTACTGGCCGAACCCCGACGACACCGAAGAGGTCCGTCGGGCCAGCCACGACGGGATGACCCGCATGGGCCTGCCGACCCGAGCCGAGGTGGCTGAACGCTACGGCGAGAAGACGGGTCTGGATGTGTCGGGCATCGGCTGGTACGAGGCGTTCGCCCAGTGGAAGACGGCGGTGGTGGTGCAGCAACTCCACCATCGCTGGAAGATGGGAGACTCGACCGACGAACGGATGGAGACCATCGCCGACCGTGTGCCTGCGTTGATGCGCACCGCATGGCAGCTGCTCGAGACCGAATGAGTCCCGAGTCGATCGAGCGCACGGTGACGGGGTTCCGCGTCGACACCGACGGCGATTGGGTGGCGGTCCTGGACTGTCATCACGGTCATCACGCCCGCCACGATCCTCCGTGGCAGGAACGGTCATGGACCCAGACCGAGGAGGGCCGCCAGAGCATGGTCGGAACGACAATGGGCTGTCCCAAGTGTGTCTGGATCGAGGTTCCCGACGGGCTCGTCCTGGATCGGAGCACCACGGAATGGGACGAACACACGTTGCCGGCGGCGATCCGTCGGGACCATCGGCTGGCGGTCGGGGTGTGGGGGAGTGTCCGAGTGCTGGGGGGATCCATCCGGTTTCGATTCACCGACGGTCGAGGCGGTGAGGTCGGCGACGATGGTGTCCTGCAGGTCGGCATGGCGCAACCGATCCCGCCCGGTCGGCGTCACCATCTGGAGCCGATCGGCCCGACCACGGTCGTGGTCGACTTCTTCGTCGTCGGTCCTGCCTGAGCACCGGGCCGAGATCACGGTCTCGGTCGAATCACGGGGTGGCGGGGTCCTCGACTCTCGTGAACTCGTCTGAGCCCGACAGAATGGCGCCCGAGAGCTCGGCCACACCATGGGGGTCCCGAACCGGACGAGCCACATGCCACAGCGTGACGAGATGCTCACCGCGATCGTCGATCATGTGGTGGCCGGACCACGACGCAACCGACCCGCGATGTCCGAAATCCACCGAGAACGACAGGGCGTCGCCCTCGGCGAAGCCGCTGAGGTGAAACGGGGACCCATGTTCTTCGACCTGGGTGTGGAAGGTGCCGTGAATGTGGTGGTCGTTGTGGACGGTGAGTTCCATCACCGAGCCTCGCCGGTTCTTCCACCGGCCGGTGAAGGCCGAGACCGGGGTTCGGTTCGGCTCGGTCGGATGGAGGGCATCGGAGAGGATCGTCTCGAGAAACATGCGTTGCTCCTAGGTCTGTGTACCTCCG
>CALACD010000515.1 GCA_937890445.1 uncultured Acidimicrobiia bacterium
GCTCCGGCCACGAGGCGCTGCGCCAGTTGCTTCCACATGATCTTGTGGATCGGCAAGAGGACCCACCAGTATGCACGGCCCGTGACGCCGCGTGGGTGGAACCGTGCGAGTTGGCGCAACCGGGCGCCACCGTCGCTGGTATCGGTGATGCGCCACTCGAGCCAGGCCTCGCCGGGGACCTTCATCTCGGCTCGAAGCCGGAGCACGCCTGGCGGTTCGTGGGCTTCGACGCGGAAGAAGTCGAGAGCGTCTCCGACACGGAGTTCATCAGGGTGTCGTCGGCCTCGTCGCATGCCGACGCCGCCGATGACCTTGTCGAGCCAGCCCCGGATTGCCCAAAGGGAGTTGGCCACGTACCAGCCTCGTGCGCCGCCGACGCCCGTGACTGTTGCGAAGACTGCGATGGAGGTGGCGCTGGTCGTGACCTCTTGGATGTCTTCGTAGATGGTGCCGCCGGCCCAGTCGGGGTCTTGGGGCATGGGCGAGGCCGAGGTGTGGGTGGGGGCGCTGTCCATCCAGCTGGTCTTGATCTCGAGGTCGCCGACAACGGCAAGGGCCCGTTGGATGGCTTCGTCGAGGGTGTGGGGCTCGTGATCGATGATGCGGCGGATATCGCGGTCGGGGTGAACGATGACGTCGTTGATCAGGCTGTCGACCAGGGGGCGGGCGAGAGCGTAGGGGAGGGGCGTAACGAGGTTGACCCAGTGCGATGACAGGCGCGGGGTCAGGAGCGGGACGGGGATGATGAGTCGTTTCCGGAGTCCGGCGATGGCTGCGTAGCGGTCCATCATGTCGCGGTAGGTCAGGACGTCGGGGCCGCCGATCTCGAGGATCTTGCCGGTGGTTTCGGGCTTGTCGAGGATGGCGACGAGGTAGTGCAACACGTCGGCGATTGCGATGGGTTGGCACTGGGTCTTGGTGACCCAGCGGGGGCAGATCATGGCGGGGAGGACTTCGTCTAGGTGGCGGAGCATCTCGAACGAGGCGCTTCCGGAGCCGATGATGACTGCGGCACGAAGCTCGGTGACGGGCACGGTTCCGGCGGCGAGGACATGGCCGACTTCGTGGCGGCTGGCCAGGTGGCTGGAAAGATTCGCTGGGTCGTCTTCGCCCAGTCCTCCGAGGTAGACGATTCGGGCTACGCATGCATTCTCTGCGGCGAGGAGGGTGTTCTCTGCGCCGAGGCGGTCGGTTTGTTCAAAGTCGCCAGCGTGGCCCATTGCGTGGACCAGGTAGTAGACGACGTCGACTCCGCTCAATGCGGCATCGAGGGACGTCTGGTCCAACACATCTGCAGTCGCCACGTCGACGTCAGGACGCCAGTCGACGCCTGCTAGTCGGTCGGGGTTACGGGCGAGGCAACGCACGTCGTGGCCTGCGGCGAGGAGCTCGGGTACCAGTCGACCACCGACATATCCCGTCGCGCCGATCACGGCGATCTTCATGAGCTCACCGTTATCGCCTCGGCCATGCTCTCGATCCGCTCCAAGGCGAGGCGGCAGACGGCCAGATAGGGAGCGGCGGGCCATGGGACACCGAAAGCCACGCGGCATCGAGCTGGCCCAAGGGGCTCAACGGTGTGATCGGTGGCCGAAACTCCCGCGACCTTCCAGGACCAACGTACGCCCTCATCGAACTCGGTGATCTCAAAGGGCACGTCGAGTCCGGCCACGGTTGTCACCTTGCCCTTCGCACCCTTTCGGAGGCGATCATCGTCGACTTCGGCTCTCCGCACGCTTGGCCCCCACTCTGGCCAATATTTCGGATCGGTGAGAAGCTCCCAGACCACCGCCTGCGGTGCGTCGATGTCACGGCGGACCCAGAGTTTCTCCATCGGATCACCCTACCGTCGACCCTTCGTATCAAGGGCCCGAAGGGGGCTTATGAGGCGTCGATCAAAGCGGAAGTCACCGATGTGGAAGCTCGATGACCGACACTGTGGCCGGATCGAGGCCGAGTTGCTCGTACAGGTTCGATGCAAATCGTTGCCCGGTCGCCCGCATCGTCGAAAGCAGCACAGGTTCGACTGCGCGTCTCGACAGACCCGGCAAGGGCAGGTCGACAAAGAGCGTGAGGTCGACTTGCAGCCCGGTGGCCTTGCGGCCTGCTGGGGTCAAGTCGTAGATGCCTTCGACTCCGGCGCGCTCCCGGCTCCCGATGGGTGGATCGTGGGTGAAGATGATCTGGCGCTGGTCGATGAATTCCATGCGTTCGGTGAACACCGCCTCGACCTTCAATCCCAGTGCTTCGATGCCGTTCAATGCCCATTCCCATTGCGAACCTGTCGCCTCGATGGATCGGATGAGTGGCGTCAAGTCGGCGAGCATGCCCGGATCGGTGATGAGTTGCCAGATCTCATCGGATGAAACGGGCACAGTGGACATGGAGATGTTTCGTGCAGAGAACCTAGTCATGGCAGCGGCCGTCCAATCACTTCAGCGTTCGTTTGGCGGTATCGAGCGTGCGGTAGGCCACGCAGGTCGGTGTAGTCATCCACAGTCGATGACCAGCCGGTGAGATCGTGCACGGTGAGACCGCCGAGGGCGTGAACGGGCACCGTGACCGATTCTGCTGCGGCCTGGTGACGTGCGGTCGATTGTCTCGATGAACGTTCCCCGCAGCCTTCATCGACGCGTCCTCGATGACGAACACGGCGACGATTCTGTCGTGGACCGCGATCGCGGTTGCCCACGCCGGGTTGTCCTCGAGACGAAGGTCCCGCCAGAACCACACCATGCCCGGATTCTCGTCAACCTTGCTCACCGACCCAGTATGGACGCGTCCTTCGTCTGAACAGCGACGCAACCGCCACATCATCCGGTGCTCATCCTGGTGAGTCCGGTCTCGTGGTGTAGATCGGCCTGACCATCGGAGGGGTATTCCCTCGGGTGTTGTGGCCTCCGTGCGAAGCTCAGAAGTGACTGAACGAACCGAGACGGAATCGCACCATGACCGAATGCGAGTCTGCCCTCTTCGCTTTCGCGACGCGTCTCACCGGGACTGGCCTTGCCGAATCTTGTCGTGCCGTTGTTCTTTGCGTTGCCGGCCACCGAAGTCGAGCCGAGCGCCGGTGGGGAGACTGCTGATGGATCGGCATGCCGGCCGGCAGTCGCCGCCTCAGCCACTGCGGCCGAGTCGCTTCAGCTCGAGCATCACCAACGCGTGACCAGGTCTGGGGTGGCGAGGACCCCTCGTGGCGAACCAGGCCACGAGGTGCTGTTGGTGCTCCCGTCAGGCCGGGACGAGTGCATTCATGTTCGACTCGAGCCACTCGACGAGATCGGCAAGACGCTCCGCCGCGCCTTGGCCGACGTCGGTCAGGGCGTAGGTAACCCGGACCGGTCCATCGGTGCCGACCTCTCTCGTGACGAAACCATCACCAACGAGCGTCTTCAACGTCTGCGACAGCATCTTGTCGCTCACGCCACCGATCAGTGAGGCCAACTCACCAAAGCGGTGGGGACGATCGAGCAATAACACGAGTACGAGCACACCCCAGCGGCTGGTGAGGTGATCGAGCAGTGGACGAGACGGGCACTCGGGCGCATACACGTCGCCACGCTCGAACTGATCGTGCAAGTTGCGTCGGAGGTCCTCGCCGGGCTTCACCATACGATCCGAAGCGTACCACAATACTTACCAAAAGGTAGGTACTAACCGATCGGAAGCACGTCTAGGGTGAGATCATGATCATTGTCACCGCCACATCCGGACGCTACGGACGCCTCGTCGTCGACGAGCTCGCCCAACGCGTCGACCCTTCCACCATCGTCGCCACCGCGCGATCCACTGACGACATCGCCCACTTCCACGAGCGCGGCATCAGCGTGCGCCGACTGGACTATGACGATCCGGCATCGATCACCGCTGCCCTCGACGGCGCCGACCAGATGCTGCTGATCTCGAGCAGCGCAATTGGCCAGCGGGTCGAACAACACCGAGCCGTCATCGACGCCGCAGTCGATGCTGGCATCAGCCACATCGCCTACACCAGCATCCTTCGCGCCGACACGTCGGCACTCGGCGCCGCTCGCGAGCATCTTGCAACCGAGCAACTCCTCGCCGAGTCAGGGGTTGCGTTCAGCCTCTTGCGCCACGGTTGGTACATCGAGAACTACACCGAGAACCTCGCTCCAGCGCTGGAGCACGGTGCCATTATCGGCGCTGCCGGTGACGGAAAGATCGCGGCGGCCACCCGCGCCGATCTCGCTGCGGCCGGAGCAGCGGTCGTTGCCGACGCGGCGTTGCACGGCGGCACCTACGAGCTCGCCGGTCATGGCTTCACCATGAGTGAGTACGCATCGCTGGTGTCGGCAGCAACCGGCCAGAACGTCGCCTACGTCGACATGCCAGCCGACAACTACCGCAACGCTCTTGTCGGCGCCGGCCTTGCTGAGCCGATGGCGGACTTCCTCGCCGACGCCGACGTCGGCATCTCCAAGGGTGAACTCGACGCTGATTCGTCAACCCTGCGAGAACTGACCGGACGCGATCTCACCACGCTGGAAGACACCATCAAGGCAGCAGTCGCCGCGCTCTGACCGTGTTCGCCCAGCGGCCGAGCCCGGCGGTCGCTCCCGGGGCCCTGGGCGAGTCGCACAGCAACGTCGGTCGTTCCTGAGCGACGGGAGCACTTCTGCCTCGGCGGGCCGCCAATACTGGTGACCACTCTCTTCTGACACGCCGGTTCTTCCGACACGCCAGATCTTCCGATCTCGCCATCGCCGAAGCGAACCAACAAGGAGTAGAAGTAGATGACAGATGAGCAGAAGATCACCGTTGCTGAGAGTGGCGTTGTGTCGCTGTGGTGCGTCGGCGAACGAACGGGTGCGTGAAGTGCGACTGGTCGGCGTGAGGTGAGCCCTCTGTAGTGGTCCAGTCGTTGTGTGACTCTTGATGCCTGGT
>CALACD010000516.1 GCA_937890445.1 uncultured Acidimicrobiia bacterium
TGGCATGACCTGGTCACGTATCGCAAGGCACCTCGTCCGGTCTTTGCCTCGATCCGACCGCGACAGGCTCGAGTCCGAGTTGTTCGGCTTTTTCGACCAAACCGAGGTGGCCGGCCGCCCACTCGGAGGACGCTACGCAGCGTCGATCGCCACCCTCGTTGCGCGTCGCCGAGCACGCTCAGCGATGCAATGGGCACCCACGATTCTGACTGGAGCCCCCATCGCGGCGATGTGCGTGGCAGCGGTCCTCGCTGTGTACGGCGCTCACCTCGAACCATGGAGATCCCTCGATCACACAGACTCGACGTCGACAACCGCTGCGTTCATCACCGAAACCGCCCCGTACCTCGTCCTACCGATCGTCGCTCTTGCGCTCTTCGCCGGGTTCAGAGCCGTGCAGCGCATCCGACAGGGCTCCTATGTGCTACCCGCTGCCCTGGTCATCGCCAGTGGATGGTCGACGTCACAGAGCGGCCTCTTCATCGAGCGCACCGGCTGGTTCGCCCAAGACCTCAATGCCAGCCACCTCCAGACCATCTCCCCCTACTCGGTCGCGCTTCTGAGCATCGCACTCGTGATTCCCCTGGCATTCCTCGCCGCTGACGCTGCGCTCAAGACACCACATCAACATGAGCCCCTTGCTCCGCTACCTCGAGCGGTACTCGCACCAGTTGGCGTCGCGACCATGGCGCTGACCGCAGCCGTCATGCCCCTTGTATCTCCAGTCGGCCTTGCCATGGTTCTTGCCTCAGATCGCTGGAGCAGACGAACCCGCATCGCCCTCGCAGTGGCCGTCGTCGCCCCGCTCGCCTTGCTACTCATCTTCGAGGACTAGACGATTGGTTCCAAGGGGTCAGTGGTCGTAGGCGGTGAGCGATCGTGATGGTCCGGGCTGGCCGGTGGTTTCGTTGTGCCAGATCGCAGCGGTCAGCGCGAGGATTCGTTGCAGCACCCGTGCACAGACCTCGGGTTTGGTCCGGCCGCCGTGACGTTCGAGATCGAGCTGGGCTTTCAACGTCTGGTTCACCGACTCGATGATCTGGCGGAACGCCCGTAGATACTGGCCTCCAGCACGTGTCGCCTCTGTTTTCAGGTTCGGCCGGATCAGGGTCACCCCAGCGTTGTTGAGTTCGGTTTCGAACGATGCCCGCCGGTAGCCCTTGTCGGCGATCAGTGTCGTGCCGTGGGCCTCGAGCGCAGCGATGGGCTGCAAACCACCGGACTGACGGCGGACCGACTTCCGTTCCGTCATGGAACGGATGGATCTATGCTCGTTGACGTGAAGCGTGTGGATACTTCTGACTGGCCGTGCACGATTGCGCGCAGTGCAGCAGTGCTCGGTGACCACTGGAATCTGCTGTTAGTCCGTCAGGCGTGTCTCAGCACCCGACGTTTCGACGACTTCCAGCGTGAGCTCGGCATCGGTCGCAACATCCTCACGCGCCGCCTCAACCAACTCGTCGACGAGGGAATCATGCAGCGCGTCGAGTATCAGAGCCATCCGCCCCGATCGG
>CALACD010000517.1 GCA_937890445.1 uncultured Acidimicrobiia bacterium
TGCATCACCGAGACACTCACGATCACTCCGCCATGGTCGGAAACGGCGATACCGAGCAAGCGCAACGCCTCGGCCATCTCGGCGTCCGCACCCTGCGCCGATTGCACCGACCAGAGCTGGTAGCCCGACGTACCGGGAAGACCGTTGCTGGACAACGCATCGATCACGAGCTCCGTCTCTGGTGACAGAGCGGTGCGAGGCGCGCTGGCCAACAGCTCGGGGCTCTCGGCGAAATGGCGGATGACCGAAGTCCGACTCAAGCCGCCTGCAAGTCGGCCCTTCCAGTACTCGACGCCGGCTGCGTCACTCCGGCGGCCCAACGAATTCCGGTACAGCGACTGGAGGAAGGCATCGGTCGGTACCGACGCGTAGTTTGCCGCGAATTCCGGACTGGCTTCGAAGGCCCGGACGACGTTGCCGAATCCGCGTTCTCGCTCGAAGCGAATCCAGAACGCCAGGCCCGCGCGGTCAGCGGGGCGGGCGAACACCGACCGATACAGACGCTGGATCCGAAATTGGGGCGTCGATCCGAGATCGGCGGCGACTGCTTGCATGGGCCGAGGGACCAGCGCCGACGGGGTCGGTCGCTGATGCGGTAGCGGGCCGTTCGTGCACGATGGCAGGGCCCGGAACTCGAAACGAGTCGCATTGTCGGCGAGAAAGGCGTCGACGGCCTGCACCGTCTCGGCCTGGCCGACGAACCCATCGTGCACGAGGACCACGTCGCCACCTCGCACCTCGTCGAGGTCCCGCAGGTAGTCGGCGACCGTTCGAGACGGAACCCAGTCGTGGATATCGAGCGACCAGAGTTCCTCCGTCATCCCCGTCTCGGCCGCGACGCTGCGCACGATGGCATTCGTTGCCCCGAACGGTGGACGGAAACAGCTCAGTACGGGACCGCCCGCAGCGGTCACCGAGGCCTGAGCGCTCGCCAATTCGCTGCGAATGACGGGGGCCGACAGCTCGGTCAGGTCGGGGTGGCTCTGGGTGTGGTTGCCGAGTGCGTGCCCGTCGGCGAGGATCCGCCGCATCATCGCCGGTTCCTGTTCGACTCGTTCACCGACGACGAAGAACGTGTCCTGGACATCGTACTCGGCCAGGACAGCGAGCATGTCTCCGGTGGCACGGTCCATGGACGGGCCGTCGTCGATGGTCAGGTAGACGACGGGACGGGGGCCCGGGGGGACGGCGCCGGCAGGATCCGTGCCGGCGGGGGCCACCAGCGCCACAACCAGCATGAGGCCCGCCATCCGTCTCGCCGTGAACCGCAACACACTCCCCACAACCTGGTTCACCACCTACATGGCTCACCACCTACGTGCCGGTCGATCGACCCGAGGAATCGGTCGAGATCGACGTCCGTGTGAACCCGCATCCACCGGCGTCGCAGAGACGCCGCACGACAAGGAACGTAGCGCGTGCCGGTCGCCGGCGAAAGACTGAGGCAACACTGAGGCAACACTGAGGCAACACTGCCCATCTCCCGATTCGTATCGGGCTCCTACGCTGTTGTTCATGATGACCCTTGTTTGTGGCAAAGGAAGGTCCCAATGAAAGCACTCGTGAAGCGCTCGCTCCTGGCGCTGTGCCTGCTGGCCTCGATCGTGGCAACGACCAGCCCGGCCTCGGCCCACGATCCGTTCGACCAAACGGCCACCGTGCTGACGACGGTTGCCGACTATGCCAGTGAGACTCCATCCGGCAATGCCTGCTGGACCGAGGCCTTCGGTGGCGGCAACGTCTGCCAGGTACTCGACGGCAACGACGTGCTCGAATGCACGACGACGAACCCGGCCACCTGCGTGCTGCACGCCGATGGCAATTCCACCACGGCATGCGCAACCGCTGCCGGGTCCATCGTCGGCGGCGCCGCCAGCATCACCTTGAACATCGCCGCCGCTCCGTGCACCGAATGGAACAACCCGGGCGGGAACCCCACCGAACTGGTGGCGTTCTTGTCCATGGCGACCGAGAGCGGTGAGACGTACTCGGTCAAGGCCAACGGCGAGACCGTGCAGGTGACCGGCGATCTCGACATCGTCACCGAGGTCGGCAACCCGTTGCCGGTGCAGAACGTCTCCAACTCCTCCAACACCTGGAGCTTCCGGCCCAACTTCAACCGGGGTCAGTGCAACAGCGCCGAGGCCCTGATTGCCACCTACCTGCGGGTCGTCAGCATCCAGTCGCAGACCATCACCAAGTTCCAGCGTCAGATCAACCTGAACGTGCCATGCGACGG
>CALACD010000518.1 GCA_937890445.1 uncultured Acidimicrobiia bacterium
CATCGGCAACTCAGGGGCCAGACTCGCGATTCGATCCCGTACCCGATCCAGGGTCGAGCGATCGATCAGATCGACCTTGCTCAGCACCACGACATCGGCGGTCGCGATCTGCCGCTCCATGGCGTGACCCACCGCCGTGGTGTCGATCAACTCGAGGAATCGCTCGCTGTCCACGACCGTGACAACTCCGTCCAGCCGGAACCCCGCCGTTCGCGACCAGGGAAGAACCCGATCCGGTTCCGCCACGCCACTCAACTCGACGATCACGTGATCGGGCGGATCAGGGCGAGCCCGCAGCTGATCGAAGGCGAACCCGAAACCTTCCGAAAGACTGCAGCAGACGCAACCATCACTCAACTCGATGGTCTGTCCCGACCGGCGTTTCACCAACCGTGCGTCGACGTTGACGGTGCCGACGTCGTTGACCATCACGGCCAGAGGCCGGTCCGCCCGTTCGAGCAGCTGGTTGACCAACGTGGTCTTACCTGCTCCCAGGTACCCGGCGAGGAACGTGATCGGCACACGACGTCCGTCCCACGGCAGAAACTCTGGTTCCTGGTACGACATGGTGACCAGTATGGCCGGGACGCCGCCACCCAGGTCAACACGACCCAGACAGAGCAGCCGCGTCGGTACGACGGACGGGCCCGGCCCAGAGCGACTCGGGACGGAGCCTCGAAGCCATGCAAGACTGGAGGCATGGAACTCCCCATCCACGAGCTCGTCGCCTACAACTCGGCGGTCGACAGCGAGAACCTGGTCCACGACGACACGATTGCGGCCAAGCTCGGTTTCGTCGGCGGTCTGGTGCCCGGCGTCGACGTGTTCGCGTACCTCTGCCAGCCGATGATCGCTCACTGGGGTCGAGACTTCTTCACCTCGGCTCGGGTCGAGGTCAGGCTCAAGCAACCCGTGTATGACGGCGACACCGTCGTCGTCTCGGCTCGATTCGGTGACGGAGGGATCGCTGCCGTGGCCTCCACCGAGGCGGGCGAACGAGCCACCGCACACGGCACGTTGATCGACCCCGTGCCCGACTTCGATGTGATGGCAGCCGCACCGTTGCCCGACCGCCGACCACCGGCATCGCCGGAGTCCCTGGGTGCCCCCGGCCCCCTCGGCGCACTCCACACGTGCTGCAGCGCCGAGGATCAGATCGAGTATCTCCTCGCCGTTCGCGATGCCATGAGCCCGGTCATCGATTGGGGGTGGGTACATCCCGGCTGGCTCCTGAGCTACGCCAATCACATCATCAGCCGCAACGTTCGGCTGGGCCCATGGATCCATGTCGGCTCGTCGGTCCAACACCACAGCCCGGCGTTGATCGACGAGGCGCTCGAGGTCCGGGGAGCCGTTCGATCGGTCTCTGAACGAAAGGGCCACCGGTTCGTGGATGCAGATGTTGCGATCCTGGGGGCCGACGGGCGAGTCGTCATCTCCGTCGCTCACACGGCCATCTTCGAACCTCGCCAATTGCGATCCGATCTCATGGACGCCGACGACGAGACCCGAGAGTCGACACCGTGAACCACGACCCCAGGACGAGAACAGGACAGACTCGACCGTAGGGAGCCAAGCGCAGGTTCCTTCGGTTACCCTCCACGATTGGTGAGCGTCCTGATCGGCATCTGCGGTGGAAGCGGCTCCGGCAAGAGCACGCTGGCCGCCGCCGTCGCTGCACGTCTCGGCACCAAGCGAGCCGGTCTGTTGCCGTTCGACACCTACTATCGCGACCACGGTCACCTGACGCCCCAGGAACGGGCCGCCGTCAACTACGACCACCCGGACTCGCTCGATCGAGAGCTGTTCATCGAACATCTCGATCTGCTGGCTCGCGGCGTCGATGTGGCCACGCCGGTCTATGACTTCGCGACGCACACCCGTTCGTCGGACACGCTGGAGTTGGTCGCCACCGAGTTCATCGTGGTCGAAGGGATCCTCCTGTTCTCGTTCCCCGAGATCACCGACCGGCTCGCACTGCGCATCTTCCGGGACTGCCCGGAACGAACCCGATTCCGCCGACGAGTCCGACGCGACGTCGCAGAGCGAGGGCGAACCCCGGAATCAGTGGCTGCCCAATTCGAGGCAACGGTCAAGCCGATGCACGATCGATACGTGCAACCCTCGATGGACATCGCCGACAAGGTCGTACCGGGCGATGGCGATCTGGATCGGGCCGCCGAACAGGTGACCGAGGACGTTCTCGGACTGGTGGCCCTCCCGTGAATCGGCGCTAGATCCGGCCGGCGGCGGCCGCCGCCTCCTCTGCTGCCACCAACTGCTGTTCCACGATGAGCAAGCCGGCGTCCCAGAAGCCGGGGTCGGCGAGATCGCATCCCACGATTGCGCCCAGCTCTTCGGGCGAACGGGAGCCCCCGGCCGACAGGAGATCGATGTAGGCCGGCACGAAACTCTCTCCCTCACTTCGGTAGCGGGCATAGACCGACAGTGCGAGAAGCTGTCCGTAGGCGTAGGCGTACACATATCCGGGTGTGCCGATGAAGTGTGGGATGTAGGACCACCAATCCCGATATCCGTCGCTGAGGGTGACGGCATCCCCCAACATCGCGGATTGGGTCTCCACCCAGAGGTCACCGAAGCGCTCCACCGAGAGCTCGCCGACCGAGCGGCGATCCGTATGACATCGATCTTCGAAACGATTCATGGCGACTTGACGGAACACCGTCGCGATGGAGTCCTCGAGCGTCGAGGCCAACAGCGCGAAACGCTCGTTCGGGTCGTCGATCATGGCAAGGAGGCGATTGTTGGTGACGGTCTCACCGAAGACCGAGGCCGTCTCGGCCAAGGTCAGGGGCGTCGATTGATGGAAAATTCCTTGTTCCCTCGCCAGGTAGCCGTGGATGCCATGACCCAGCTCATGGGCCAGCGTCAACACGTCACGACTACGTCCTGTCCAGTTCAACAGGACGTAGGGATGATGGGAGGGTGTTGCGTAGGCACAGAACGCACCGGGGCGCTTGCCGGGCCGTACCGGCGCATCGATCCAGCGCTCATCGATGAATCGGCCGACGATGTCGGCCAACTCCGGCGAGAACGATGCGTAGGCGTCGCGCACCACCGCAGTCGCCTCACTCCAACCGATCGTCTCCTCGCTGTCGGCCACCGAAGCCATGCGGTCGTAGTCGAAGAGGGTGTCGACACCCAGGACCTTGGCCTTGAGCGAGTACCAGCGCTGAGGAATGTCGTAGCGAGCCACCACGGCGTTGACGAGCGCCTCGACCGAGGAATCACTGGCCTCGTTGGAAAGGTTGCGCGACGACACCCACTGATCGAACTTGCGGAGTCGGTCGTCGGTCGCCTTGTCGGCCAACAACGTGTTGTAGACATAGGCCCGCGTTCGGAGACCCGGAGCCAACCCTGCGCTGACCGCAGAAGCCGCCGAGGCTCGGACCGCCGAATCGGGGTGCTGCAACAGCGACAGCCCCTGCTCGAGACCGACTCTCGTGGTCTCCCCCGGATGGTCGGGGTCGGGAAGATCGACCTCGATCGCCGACGTGAGTTCGTCGAACAGGCGAACCCACGCCGAAGAGCCCGTAACGGACTTCTCGTTCAGAATCATCTCTTCGGCCTCGGTCAGGAGATGTGGCCGGTTACGGCGGAGATTCTCCAGATGGTGGCGACAGAACTCGAGAGACGGATCGGACAACACGGCCGCGACGTGATCGTCGTCCGCCTCCGCGAACTCCAGATCGACGAAGATCATCTTGGTGCTGATGGCGGTCGACCGCTCCTGCATGGCTTGCATGGCTGCTCCCCGCTCGGGGTCGGAAGTGTCCTCGCTGAAGCGCAGCATCGCATAGTGCCCAGCCCGGCTCATCAGCTCGCCGATCTCGGCCAGCAACTCCATCAGCGCCCGCAGTTCGGCGGCATCGAGCTCCGCCACCCGACCTCGGTAGGCCGCCACCTCATCGGCCTTGCCATCGGCCTCGTCCAGAAGTTGGTCAACCGTCTTGCCCTCGGGCAGAAGCGTCGAAATGTCCCAGGCGACATCGGCAGCGGTCAGGTCGGCATTCATGGTCGTCATCGCTTCCATCATGCCACCGACTCTCACAGAGAGGTTCGATCCGCCGATGGACAATCGTGTCCCTGTCCCGGCAACGTCGATGTCCAGGCTCCCGTGCCGCCTTGGCCTGGGCGGCAGCGCTCTGGCTGATGGTTCCCGTCGCCGCCGGAGCCGAGACCACGACGACTGACGTCTCCATCCTGGCCGAGGCGAAGATCCAGACCCGTTCGCCGGAATCGCTGCCGGACTCGCCCCTCGACCCTCCACCGCTCGGACCGATCGCCACCCCGCCGATGATCGAAACCGGCACCGACGCGCCGTCCAACGCCGCCCTTCTTCTCCTGGCGCTGGGCGCACCGGTGCTCACTGTCGTTGCCGTGTTCCGGCGTCAGCGCACGACGTGACAACGAACCCGCGGCGTCGGCACCGCCCGGCCCGACCGGCTACTGACGGAACTGAGCGCCGTTCTTCTCCACGACTGCGTCGATCACTCGCTGCCGGACGTCCGACACCTCGACATCGGTGAGCGTGCGTTCCTCGGCTTGGAAGCGAAGATTGAAGGCCAGGGAGCGAACTCCGGGGCCCAGTTGATCGCTGCGGAACGCGTTCAGGAATCGCACCCGTTGCAGCAGCGGTCCGCCCGCCTTCTCGACCGTCGTGCGCACATCGAAGACCGACACCTCGACGGGCACCACGAACGCCAGATCGATGTCGCTCGACGGTTGCAACGAGAAACGAGTGAACTTCGGGTTTGCCACCAGAGCGGGAACCAGTGCCGCCGTTTGCAGCTGGATCCATCCAACCCGACCCGAGACACCATAGGCAGCAAGTACACGAGGATCGACCTCGCCGACCTCGCCCAGCGACCGGCCTCGGAAGACGATCTCGGCCGATCGAGTCGGGTGAAGGCCGGGCCGAGGTCCGTTCTGCAACTTGACCTGCGAGAGCCCGAGCACTGCCACCAATCGATGAAGCAGGTGGGTTGCGGCGATGGCGTCGCAGTCGGCCAGGATGGCACCCAGCCACTCCTGCTCGTCGGGCAACGGCTCATCGGACTGCTCCGGCCGTGGCAAGTAGACACGACCCAGTTCGAACAATCGGACGCCGGCGTTCCGATGGGATTGGTTGTAGGCAATGGCCTTGACCAGACCCGGCAACAACGAGGTGCGAAGAATCGACTCCTCGGCGACCAGCGGATTCGCCAATGAGATGCCCTCGGCGCCCAATCCCGCCCGTTCCAGATCGCCCGGTGCCAGGAACGGCATCGGCATCGCCTCCGCCAGTCCGGCGCCGATCATGGACCGGCGCAACAACCGGCGAGCTTTCTGGGCGTCGGTCAGTGCCCCGCTCTGTGCCGGTCTGGGAACCCGCTTGCCCGACTTGTCGTAGCCGTGGTGGCGCCCGATCTCTTCGATGACGTCGACCTCGATCGAGCTGTCCGGCCGCCAGCTCGGTATGGCGACCATCAGGTCGACTCCCGTGACCGTCGACGTGAACCCGATCGGCTCGAGCAACGCTGCGATATCGGCTGCGACGAGATC
>CALACD010000519.1 GCA_937890445.1 uncultured Acidimicrobiia bacterium
CCCGTCTTCTGGCCCGACAACACATGCGCCTCGAACGTCAGCCCGTTCTCGGTGAACAGCACGGGCTCGGTCGCCTGACCGAACACGACCTGGCCGTCGACCAGCCCGAAGGTCTCGCCACTGGCGACGTTGCGAGCCAGCCGCAGGACGATGCCCGTCGGCGCCAACTCCTCGACGAGGGCCTGCAGGACCGATGCCAGATGTGGGAACCAGGCGGGCGTGTAGAGCTTCACGACCAGCACCCGGTCGTAGCGGTCGACGATCAGGCCGGGCCAGCCATCGTTCTCGCCGTTGACCACCCTGTAGCCGGTGGTGGCACCGACGGCAAGGACACCGGTCGACGCCTCCACGAGGGGTTGCCGCACGGTGACCGACCGTCGCAAGTGATCGGCCCAGAAATCGGCATCGATGTTGCGAGCCTTGCCGTGATGCAGGAGTCGCAACCGCATCGGCGAACCGGGGTCGAACAAACCGATCGCGGCGAAGTCCCGCCTGTCGTCGAACACGACGGCCAGGTCTCCAGCGCTGCCGGCGAAGGATGCCGACACGATCGACTGGTCGAAAACCCACGGGTGACCTCGACGCACGTGGCGCAACGCGTCGGGCGTGACCCGAACAGCGATCCGACGCTCCCCCGGTGGGGGGACATGGGCGAGGGCACCGAACGACGTCACTCCGACACGCTAGTGGTCCGCCGAGGCGAGTGGTCGGGCCAGCCAGCCCTCAGGAGAGCAGATACAGGACGATTCAGCCCTGGAGGGTTCGAGCCCGGAGGCGACGCATCCCGTTGAGCCAGCGATCGACGTCCTCGCCCTTGCGACGGACGTACTCGGCGACCTCGGGGTGGGGCAGCACGTGGAACCGCTCTTCGTGCAACGTTTCGACCACGGTCCGGGCCAGGTCTGCCGGTTCGATGATCCCATCGGTCTGTCCGTCTCCCAGGCTGCGGGGAGCCATCGCCGTATTGACGCCCTGCGGGCACAGGACCGACACCTTGATGCCGTCGTCACCGTGGGTGATCGCCAGGAACTCCGCCAACTTCACCGCCGCTGCCTTGGTGACGCTGTACGGACCGGAGCCCAAGGCCGCCAGCAGCCCAGCGGCCGAGGCCGTGTTGAGCAGGTATCCCTCACCGCGAGCGATCATCGAGGGCAGCACGGCTCGGGCCGCGTAGACGTGGGACATCACGTGGAGCTCCCACTGCGTCTGCCACACATCGTTGGCAGCGTCGGTCAGCACACCCTCGCCGCCGGCGCCCGCATTGGAGCAGAACAGATCGATCGGGCCATGCGTTTCGAGCGTCCATTCGACCAGCTCCACGATCTGCTGCTCGTCGGTGACGTCGCACACTCGGGCATCGCAACCGAGTTCGGCCGCTGCCGCCATCACGGCTTCCTCGCCGAGATCGGCCAGCACCACGGCTCTCGCTCCGTTGGCGAGGAAGGCGGCCGCCATCGCTCGTCCGATTCCGCCACTCCCGCCGGTGATCACCGCAACCTTGCCGTTCAGATCCATGACCGGGAGACTACGCCTGCTGGAACGCTGCACGAAATTGTCTACCAGCCGTTCCAATGCACGAAGTCATCGAACGGTTTGCGAGCCCCGGGCCGGAAGTCGGTACCGATGGTGTGGGCGACGGGGATCAGGGCTACCTGCTGCTGGTCGGCATACGGGATGCCCAGGATGTCGGCGACCTCCTCCTCGGCCGACAGGTGGACCGTGGTCCAACAGGTACCGAGCCCCCTGGCTCGACCCGCGAGCATGAAGCTCCACGTTGCCTGGATCACCGACCCCCATCGCAGCGCCTGCAACTGGGCCGGGGCGCCATCGAGACGCCCGGTGATGCACGGGACCAACAGTGCCGGGATGCGGGGAAAATTGTCGGCAAGATGGCGGGCCGATTCCATCATCCGCAGCCACGAAGCGCGGGCGACCTCGTCGGGCTCCTTGGCCGCTGCCGATGCCAGGTAGTCATCGGTGGCCAGTGCGTTCCACACGCGCTTGTAGACCTCGCCCACCGCTCGGCACTGGTCCGGATCATCGGTGATCACGAAGTGCCAGTCCTGCCGGAGCGATCCTGTCGGCGCTTGGAGTGCGAGTTCGAGGCTCTCGCGGAGCAGGCCCCGTTCGACGGCTCGATCGAAGTCGAGGCGACGGCGAACGGAACGGGTCGTGGCCAGCACGTCATCGGGCGTCAGCGGAAGTGGCATGCGACCACTGTCCCAGAAGCTGCCGGTTCCTGGAAATCCCGAGCGACCCGCGGCGTCCATCGCACGTCGAGGAACCCGTGTCTTGTCGCACACCTGCCGGGCCCCGGTCCTCGTCGGGGGATTCCCCCGATGAGAAGGCTGCCGAACGTCGCGATGGTGTTCGTAGTCCGGGTCGCCAGCAGGCTCGTGTCGCCAACAAGTTCGTGTCGCCAACAAGGGAGTCCTCGTGCGGAAACATCTCGTCATCACCCTGACCATGGCCATGTGTGCGGTCGTCGTGACCTTCGTGGCGCTGGCCACCGTGACACCGGTGGCGTTCGCAGCCCTCGGTTGCCTGCCGATCGTGCAGTACCGCCTCATGGCCACCATCGAAGACTGATCGATCGGCAACGGATTGGCCCACCGCGCACGAGATCGTCAGCGGTCGAGACGATTCAGCCTGCCGGAATGACCGCACGTTCCCCTGGTGGTGGGCCTGGTGGGTATCGAACCCACGACCGAGCGATTATGAGTCGCGTGCTCTAACCACTGAGCTACAGGCCCTCTTGCTCCAGAGACTAGCGCCACGGCCAACGGGTACCGAGAGACAACACGACCAGTGTCGGAGTCCCGACACTCAGGGCAGACGACAGCACCCTCGACCGACAGCGCCCTCGACCGACAGCGCCCTCGACATCCTTGATGGACATCGAGGGCGTTCCTACTTGCTCCGGGGGTGGGGCTCGAACCCACGACCCATTGATTAACAGTCAATTGCTCTGCCAGCTGAGCTACCCCGGATCGGGAACTGGTGAGGATAGCAAAGCCCGATGGCGACGCGTCCACTCTTCGGCGTCAGGTTCCCCCATCGGGCGGGAACCGTCAATCCAGATAGTCACGCAAGCGGTCGCTGCGCAGCGGATGACGGAGTTTGGCCAAGGTCTTGGACTCGATCTGCCGGATGCGCTCTCTGGTCACGCCGAACTCGCGCCCCACTTCCTCCAGAGTGCGGGGCCGACCATCGACCAGCCCGAACCGCAACTTCACGACCTCGGCCTCTCGATCGCTCAGATCATCGAGCACATCGCTCACCGTCTGGGCCAACAGTTTCCTGGCCGCCAGATCGAGCGGCGCCGCTCCTTCGTCGGGGATGAAGTCGGCCATCGAGGTGTCGTCCTCCTCGCCGATCGGACTGTCCAACGACACGGGACTCTGCTTGGCGATCTGGAGGATCTCCTGGACCTTTTCCTCGGGCATGTCCACGGCAACCGCCAGTTCGGCGACGGTCGGTTCACGCTCGAGGCTCTGCTGTAGCGAACGTTGCATGCGCACGACCTGATTGATCGACTCGACCATGTGGACGGGAACGCGAATGGTGCGGGACTGATCCGCGATGGCCCGAGTGATCGCCTGTCGAATCCACCAGGTCGCATAGGTCGAGAACTTGAAACCCTTGGAGTAGTCGAACTTCTGCACCGCCCGCATCAGGCCCAGGTTTCCTTCCTGAACCAGGTCGAGCATCGGCACGCTTCGTCCCACGTATCGCTTGGCGATGGACACGACGAGTCGGAGGTTGGCCGAGGTCAACTCGCCACGCGCTCGATCTCCGTCGGCGACCGCCCGCCGCAGTTGACGTTGCCGGTCGGCCCCGATCGTCTGCCAGCGATCCGACTGCATCAGCTCGGCCGTCTCGGCCGCGGCCGCAGCACCGGCTTCGATGCGTTTGGCCAGCGAGACCTCTTCGGCCGAGGTCAACAAGGGAACCCGCCCGATCTCCTTGAGGTACATGCGAACCGGATCCGACGATCCGCTGGCCCGGGCCATGGCGGCGGCGGCAAGGCGACTGGCGTCGGCCCGACTTCGACTGGTGCGGTGTCCGTTGATGACCGGAGCGTCCGACACCAGGTCGAGGTCCTCGTCCTCATCGAACGGGATGCTCTCGTCGGACAACCATTGCCGGACCTCGGCCAGGACATCCGGTGTCAGTTCGACCCTTCGCATGATGGCTACGACGTCATCAGGGGAGAGGGGCCGACCGGCACGAGCGCGAAGCAAGAGCCGCTCACGGTGTTCATTGGTGAACGCAACTTGGGCGCTGCTGGCAACGGCGGGCTGGTCGGTCACGATTCCTCTCCCGAGTCCTGCCTCAGCCAGGCTAGCAAGCCTGCGACCGCCGGTGCCTTTCGGTCCGTGTCGGACAGGTCCACGAGTTGCTGCTTGTACCAGCTCTGCTGCGAGCTGATCTCGGCGATGTCGCTGGGGAGAACGGCGCCCCGGGCCCGACGACGTGCCTCGTCGATGCAGGACTCGAGGTAGCGCCGCCACAACAGACTGGCCACATCGACCGGGTCGGCCTCAGACTCCTCGACAGCCAGCCGTTGGATCAGTTCCCCCAGTTCAGAGCCACCGAGTTCGATCGCCTCGTGGAGATTCGGGGTCGTTGCCAACACGTGGTAGACGTTGGCACACAGTTCATCGAGGAACAGTTCGGGAGCCAGGTTCTCGATGATCTCGTCCCGCCGACAGATCAACAGTTTGAGTGCCTCGAGTTCGGGGGTGTCGCCATCGGTGCGGCGGCGGCTCTGGTGGCGAAGATCGAGAACGGCACGATCCGACGACACGCTCGGACCGGCCGCCAACTGTTTGCGAATCAGATCAGGCTCGATCCGACATCGGCCGGCGATGTCCATTGCATACTGATCTCGGACGAGTGGGTCGGGATGTTCGGCCACCATGGCCAGCGCCGACTCTGCGGTTCGGGCTCGACCTTCGACGGTGGCCAGATCCCCGGACCGCAACGATCGATCGACTCGGAAGGCGAGGAATGGCTTGGCTCGGTCGACGGCCTGGGCCAGACGAGCCGGATCGGATCGGGCCAGATCGCCCGGGTCGACGCCATCGGGCAGGTCAGCGACGGCGACGTCGAGATCGTGCTTCCTTTCCCATTCGTAGAATCGGGCGGCAGCATTCTGGCCGGCAGCATCGGCATCGAAGGCCAACACCACGCGACGGGCGAACTTGCTGAGCAGCCGAACGTGGTCCTCGGTCAGCGCGGTGCCACAGGTCGCGACGGCCCGAGGCAGGCCCGCGGTGGCGAACCCGATCACATCGGTGTAGCCCTCGCAGACGATCACCTCGTCCTGCTCGACGATCGTCGTCTTGGCCCAGTTCAGCCCGTACAGCACGCGGCTCTTGTTGTAGACCGCCGAGTCCGCCGAGTTGACGTACTTCCGATTGTCGGTCGAACCGGGCAGGATGCGGCCGCCGAACCCCATGGCCTGCCCTTGGGCGTCGAAGATGGGGAACAGGACGCGGTCGCGGAAGAAGTCGTACTTCCCACCGTGACGATTGAGGTTGCCCAAGCCCGAGTCGATCCAGTCCCGGTCGGTCAACTTCATCGCTCTCGCCAGATGATCCCAGCCTTCGGGGGCATAGCCGATCCGATAGGTTCGCACCGTGTCGCCGTCATAGCCGCGTTGACGCAGGTACCCTCGAGCAGCTCCGGCGTCGGGGCTGGTCAGCAAGCGGTCGTGATACCAGTCCACGGCCCGCTCGATGAAGCCGTGGAGCCGGGCCTTCCGTTTGCGGTCCTCTCCTTCGTCTTTGTCGGTGTAGCGAAGTTGGATGTTGAACTTGTTGGCCAGCCATTCGACGGCGCCGACGAAATCGAGTTGCTCCTTCTCCCGCACGAAGGTGATCACATCGCCCTTCACCCCACAGCCGAAGCAGTAGTACAGACCTTCTTCGGAGTTGACCGAGAAGGACGGCGACTTCTCGCCGTGGAATGGACAGAGACCGGAGAAGCGACGCCCTACCCGTTTGAGCTGGGTGTACTGGGTGATGACCTGCACGATGTCGGCGGAGTCTCGCAACCGCACAATGTCTTCGTCCACGATCCCCACGGGCGGATCCTACCGGGCCGCCGGGTCCAGAATTACCGGGGTTCGTTGCGGAGCACGGCCTGGGCGGCAGCCAGACGGGCGATGGGCACCCGAAACGGTGAACAGGACACGTAGTCCAGTCCGGACCGATAGAAGAAGTCGATCGAGGCAGGATCGCCACCATGCTCGCCACACACGCCGAGCTTGAGTGCCGGGTTGACGGCCCGCCCGGCGGCGGCTGCGGAGCGGACCATCTCGCCCACCGCCACCTGGTCGAGGGTCTCGAACGGATTGGCATCGATCAGTCCGCGTGCGACGTATTCCCGGACGATCCGGGACTCGACGTCATCGCGACTGAACCCGAACGTCATCTGGGTCAGGTCGTTGGTCCCGAAGCTGAAGAACTCGGCTTCCTCGGCGATCAACCCGGCACACATCGCGGCCCGAGGCGTTTCGATCATCGTGCCGATCAGCACCTCGATCGGTCGATCGAGTGCCGCATTGGCAACCTCTACCTCGTCGGCGATCCACCCCCGGACCAGTTCGAATTCACGAGCGTCGATGACCAGCGGCACCATGATCTCGATGTGCGGCGAGCCACCGCGTGCCTGGTGTTCGGCCGCCGCCGCCAACAGAGCCCGTACCTGCATGTGGTAGAGCCCGTGGCGCAGGATCCCGAGTCGAACGCCCCGCGTCCCCATCATGGGATTGCTCTCCTGCCAATGACGGGCAGCTGCGAGCAGTTCGGCGCCGTCGACATCGAGTTCGCCCAGGGCATCGGACAGGACGAGGGCCTCGACGCTCGGAAGGAATTCGTGCAACGGCGGGTCGAGGAGGCGTACGGTCACCGGAAGGTCGTCCATCGCCACCAGGAGACCGAGATAGTCCTGCTTCTGGACGATCTCGAGAGCGGTCAGCGCTTCCTCTTCCGCCCCTGGGGTTGCGGCCAGAATCATGCGTCGGATCTCGGGGAGCCTCTTGCCCAGGAACTGGTGTTCGGTTCGACACAGGCCAATCCCCTCGGCACCGAACTCGCGGGCCCGGACTGCATCTTCGGGAGTGTCGGCGTTGGCTCGCACACCGAGCTTTCCGGCCCGGACCTCATCGGCCCAACCCAACAGAACGTCGAGTTCAGGCAGCTCTTCGTCCTTGTCCCCCATCGAAACGGCACCCAGGAACACCTGACCCGTGGTGCCGTCGAGGCTGATGAGGTCACCGGCGTTCACCACGACGTCCCCGACGGTGAAACACCCTTCACCAACCGTGATGGCCTCTGCCCCGCACACTGCGGGCTTGCCCCAGCCCCGCGCGACGACGGCTGCGTGACTGGCGAGACCTCCTCGGGTGGTGAGAATGCCCTCGGCGATGGCCATGCCGTGCACGTCCTCGGGCGACGTCTCGTCCTTCACCAGGATCACGTCGATACCGGCGTCGTAGGCGTCGACGGCATCATCCGGAGTGAAACACACCGCACCGACTGCCGCGCCCGGCGATGCGCCCAGCCCGGACGCCAGCACCGCACCGGCCATGTCGAACTGATCGTGGATCACGGCCTCGAGGTCGGCGGCATCAACCATCAGGAGCGCAGCAGCGATGTCACCGCCCTGTTCCTCGACCGACCGAACCGCGGCGCGAATCTTCTCGGCGCCCGACGGGGAACCCATGGTGTCAATGGTCACAGGAGCCAACGCTAGTCAGGGCAGCGTGCGTCATCACATCGGGCCCGACGATTCGACTCATCGGTGCCGGGGATGACCTCAGGTCAGTCGTTCGGCCAGCCAGGCGTGCAGCTCGGCGATCGGGAGCCGAACCTGCTCCATCGAATCTCGCTCGCGGACCGTCACCGCCTGATCGACCAGGGAATCGAAGTCATAGGTCACGCAGTAGGGCGTACCGATCTCGTCCTGTCGCCGATACCGCTTGCCGATGGCCTGGGTCTCGTCGTAGTCGCACATCCACGTCTCGGCCAGGTCCGAGAACAACTCGGTTGCCGGACCGACCAGGTCGGGCTTCTTGGACAGCGGCAACACGGCAACCTTGTAGGGGGCGATCCGGTGATGCAGCCGGAGAACCGTGCGGGTGTCGTCGTTGACCTGCTCCTCGTCGTAGGCGGCCATCAAGAAGGCCATCATGGTCCGGGTGGCGCCGGCGGCCGGCTCGATCACGTGGGGGACATAGCGTTCGTTGTTGGCCTGATCGAAGTACTCGAGCTTCTCTCCGGAATGCTCGGCATGTTGCGTCAGGTCGAAGTCACCACGATTGGCGATGCCCTCCAGTTCGTCCCATCCCCACGGGAACAGGTACTCGACGTCGCTGGTGCCCGATGAGTAGTGGCTCAGCTCATCGGCGTCATGGGCTCGGAGCCGCAGCTTCTCGGCCGGGATCCCGTGATCCAGATACCACTGGAGCCGCGTCTGGCACCAGTACTCGTACCACGTCGTGGCGTCGGCCGGCGGCACGAAGAACTCCAACTCCATCTGCTCGAACTCGCGCGTTCGGAAGACGAAGTTGCCGGGGGTGATCTCGTTGCGAAAACTCTTGCCGATCTGCGCGATGCCGAACGGGGGTTTCTTGCGGCTGGTGTAGAGGATGTTGGCGAAGTTGACGAACATGCCCTGCGCCGTCTCGGGCCGCAGGAACACCTCGTGTCCCGCCCCTTCCACCGGACCGGCGTGCGTCTTGAACATCAGGTTGAACTGGCGGGGGTCGGTGAATTGGCCGGTGGCCCCACACGTCGGGCAGGTGTCGGGGTCCTCGAGCTTGTCCAGTCGATGGCGAGACCCGCAACTACGACAGTCGACCAGAGGGTCCGTGAAGTTCGCCAGGTGGCCCGAGGCCTCCCAGATGGCGGGAGGCGACAGGATCGAGGCATCGAGACCAACCACGTCGTGACGCTTCTGCACCATCGAACGCCACCACGCGTCCTTGACGTTGCGCAGCATCAGGACCCCCACCGGGCCGTAGTCGTAGGTGGACCGGAAGCCGCCGTAGATCTCGGCCGAGGGGAAGACGATGCCTCGGCGCTTCGAGAGATTCACGATCTTGTCGAACAGATCGGGGTCGGGGGCCCCGGGGTCGGCCGCGACCACGGGATCGGAACTGACGGGAGAAGAATCGTCGGACGCTGACATAGCGCCCGAGGGTAACCGGGCCGAGACGTCGTGATGTGGGCCCGGGATCCACTGACCAGGCTCGTTCCTCGTGCAGAATTGGGTCATGCTCGATCCCGATCTGACCAGAGTGTTGAGGCGCCGCATCATGGCCTTCGCCATCGACACCGGCCTCGTCGGGCTCCTGACGTTGTTGGTCGGCCGGAGTCGACTGCTCCCCTTTCCCATCAGCGATCGTGACGTCGCAAACGAGCCGATCTACACCGCCGATCAGTTCGCTCGGCTCTCGGAACTGGCGCAGTCGTTCAATCGCAAGTTCGAGTACGGCGACACGTTGTACGTCATCGACGCCAGTGGGCTCCTGATCACGGCGCTCGTCGGAGCCATCCTGAGCCTGATCCTCTTCGTGCTCCTCCCGGCCAATACCGGCTGGAGCCCCGGCAAGAAGGCCATGGGTCTGCGGATCAGCGATTTCGAGGGCAACAATCCCTCGATCGGCAGCTACATGATGCGCAGCGTCGTCGGCCTGATCGATCTGCTACCGATCGTGATTCCCGGCCTCGTGGGGTGGGTCGCGGCCTCCAAGAGCGATTTCCACCAGCGTCTCGGCGATCGGGTGGCGAGAACGATCGTGATCGACGCCAGGAAACCGGAGTCGCACATCGATCCGACTGTCTACGCCCGTCAGGGTCAGGCCCGCAAGGAGGCGACGGCAGCCGCCGCTGCTGCCGATGAGGAGCCCATGATCGACCTCACCAGCCGCCTGGGCGGGACCCACTCGGAGGAGAAGTCGCGGGCAACGCAGGGGCCATCGCACCCGACGGCGCAACCAGCACCGTCGGAGCCGGTGTCAGCCCCGACACCAGTGGGCGAGGCGCTTCCTCCCGACATCGAGGACGCCGCCCCGCGGCCCGAACCCATCATCGCTGTTCCCGAGCCCGTCAGCGAACCAACGGCTCGCGATCCCCAGGCCCGGATCCGAGACCTTCCATCGATCGAGGGTCTCGCCTTCGACGGCGACATCGACTTCGCTGTGGATGAGCCAGACGCCATCGACACCGCTCAGATGGAACCCGATTCGGCGGCCGTGGTGACCTCGACTCCCGAAATGCACGATCCTGGGGTCGCGCCGATGTCTCGGACGACCCCCTCTCGCGATGGGGCACTTCCACCGCCACCGGCCCATCGTTCGTCGCCACCGGTCGATTGGGACCGACCGCTGGCCGAACCGGCACCCGTCTGGCGGCCCGAACCATCGGAACTGCCCGACGACCTACGCGAAGCGGTGCTCCCCGACGCTGAGGGCTCGTCCCTTGCGGCATCCAGTGGCTCGATGTTCTCGGCTCGCGAGGCAGAGATACCCGGGGCCGACGTGACCTTCGCTTCCCGAGCTGACGACGTGGCGCTGCCGGGCCCGGACCGGTTGCCGACGGAGAGTCTCTCCATGCCGCGCCAGTCACTCGCCGACCCGTCGGCTCGAGAACGGCGGCCCTCCACCGACCAGGATCAACCGGTCCGAGGCCCGGGCCCGGGCCCGGGCCCGGGGGCCAGGGACACGACCCACGCCGAGGGCACGGGCTCGGCTCCACAACCCACGTGGAATGCCGAATGGCAGGCCTGGCTGTTCTGGGACCCCGAACGCAAGACCTGGCTCCGGCACGACCTCGAAGCGGATCGTTGGATCGCCATCGGCTGATCGCAGGCCGATACTCAGGTGGCCAGATGTTGGTGAAGCACCGTCGATGATTTGAGCCGTCGCTCGATGTGTTGTTCGATCATGCGAGAAGCCATCTGTTCGACCTCACTGGCCACTGGTTCGGATGTGGCTTCGAGGACCTGACGAACCCGGCCTTCGAACAGGTGCTCGAACACGGCCCGGGCCCCGTTGGAGATGGGCTCACCCCGCCGGTGCTCCCGGCACAGCACGCCTCCTTCCGACAGATCGATGGCGACCAGGTCGACCTCGGTCCCGCAGTGAACGCAGGCTTCCAACAAGGGCTGGACACCCTCGAGCACCAGAACTCGTGCAACGAAGGCCGGCACCACCATCGGGTTACCGGCACGATCCAGTTCGGTGAGCGCACCGGTGAGCAGCTTGAAGAGCATGGGGTCAGGCTCACCCTCGGTTCCGATCTGATCGATCACCTCGAGCAGCACACTGGCGCGACCGAACCGATCAAGGTCCGTTCGGAGCTGCGGCAGTGGACCGACCGATTCCGCCTGCGTCACGATGTCGAGGTTGCGCCCTTCGTAGAGCTGCAGGTGAACGATCGAGGCCGGCTCGAGTCGAGCCCCGAACTTGCTCTTGGTTCGCCTCACTCCCTTGGCCACGGCGCGTACCTTGCCGTGGGAGCGGGTGTAGAACACGACGATCCGATCGGCCTCCCCCAATCGGTAGGTGCGCAGTACGACGCCATCATCTCGGTAGAGGGCCATCAGCCGTCGCCGTGATCGAGGTTCGTCGTCACGACGAGAGGCCACCGAAACGGCGGTCGCGATCCTGGAATTCTCGTACTGCAGCGGCCAGGTGTCCACGACGGAAGTCGGGCCACAGCGTGTCCACGAAGACCAGTTCGGCGTAGGCCGCCTGCCAGATCAGGAAATTGGACATCCGATGCTCACCCGAGGTGCGAACCCAGAGATCGACCTCGGGCATCTCGGAGTCGTAGAGGCGGGCCGTGATCGCCTCCTCGCTGGGCTCGACTCCATCGGCCACCAAGTCCTTGACGGCGTCGACCAGTTCGGCTCGTCCTCCGTAATTGAAGGCAATGGTCAGGGTCAATCGCCGATTGTCCCGCGTCAAGGCAATCGACTCGTCCATGCGCCGGATCAGGCGCTTCGGGACTCGCCAATCCCGCCTCCCGGCGAAACGGATCCGAACCCCCATCTCGTTCAGCTCCTGACTCCGACGAACCAGCAACGATTCGTTGAAGCCCATGAGATAGCGGACCTCCTCGGTCGGCCGCCGCCAGTTCTCGGTCGAGAAGGCATAGACGGTCAGCCACTCCACCCCGAGCTCCAGTGCCCCCTCGACGGCATCGAAGAGAGCCTCTTCACCGGCGGCATGACCTTCGGTTCGTTTGAGGCCTCGAGCGGTCGCCCATCGTCCGTTGCCATCCATGACACAGGCAACATGAGCGGGGACGCGTGAGAGATCGAGACCGGACAGATCCATTGCGGCACGGTACCCGAGTCTCCAGCACCACGGGTGCCACCGATTCGTTGCGTTGAACGAGCGGACGTTCGACTCGTTGGTTCTCGAGGATCAGTCAGCGACAGGGTCGGCCGTGGTGTTGGATGCCGCCGGATCCGCAACTGCCGGGGCTGCAGAGTCGGGGGGTGCAGAGTCGGGGGGTGCCGAAACCGGGGGCGTCGTGGTCGGAGGCGTCGTGGTCGGAGGCTGCCAGGTCGGTGGGGCAAAGGTCACCGATGGTGCAGACGTCGTGGGGGTGGTGGTGGGAGCCGCAGTGGTGGGAGCCGCAGTAGTGGGAGCCGCAGTGGTGGGAGGGCGCGTCGTTGCCGGGCGAGGACGAGCGGTCGTTGCCACCGGTCGCCCCGTCGCCGGCACCGTCGTCGGAGCAGCTGTTGCTGGAGCGGCGGTCGTCGGAGCGGCCGTCGTCGGTGAAGACGGCGCCGGCGCGGCCGCAATCGGTGTCGTGGTCGGAGCAGTGGTCGAGGACGGAGCAGTGGTCGAGGACGGAGCAGTGGTCGAGGACGGAGCAGTGGTCGATGACGGCACGGCCTCGGTTCGAACCTCTGTGGTCGCTCCGTTGCTGTCCCCACCCAGCATCATGAAGGCGCCGACGGCCGCCGCGATCAGCAGCAACGCTGCTGCAGCGGCCAGAACGACCGGAGCGCGACGATCCTGTTCGTCCGTTTCGGCCGGGACGAACCCGACGACATTTCGGGCTTCGCTGACGTTCAGGACAACACGAGGCGATGCCTCGTCGTTGGAGAACAACGAAGGACCACTGGTTGGCCGGCGAATGATCGGACCCGGCTCGGCACCATCACGCGCCGTCGGGAACAGCGAGTCCCGAACCCTGTCGCCTCGGTCGGCTCCCGAACCCGAGCCGTCGGTCAAATCGATCACCGGACCGAAGAGCGAGGAGGACGACACTGAAGGCACGGGCTCGGAAACAAGATCCTCGGGCGGGTCGAAGAGCAAGCGGACGAGCGCCTCGGCGTCGTCTGCTCCCATTCGGGAAGATTGCTCGGCTTCTGCGTCTTCAATCACGATTGGAGGAACCTGTTCGCTGTCTCGTGTGCGGATTCGCGTCGGCCGACTCCACCCGCTAGCGGCATGCTAGTGCCTAGGATCGTCGGGATGTCCAGCACGATTGCCCAGCTGGGTAGTGTGACCCAGCACCTCGTCGGAGGCGGTGAGGAACGGCCCGGCCAGCAGATCATGGCGTCGTTGGTGGCCTCCAGCATCGCCACCCGGGCGCCGGCGCTGGTGGAGGCCGGGACCGGGACGGGCAAGTCGCTTGCGTACCTGACACCGATCGTGGCTGCGGGGCGACGAGCCGTTGTGGCAACGGCAACGATCGCTCTGCAGAGCCAACTGGTCGACAAGGATGTTCCCCTGGTGGCCAATGGTCTCGGGACGACCGTCACCGCTGCGGTCCTCAAGGGCCGGAGCAACTATCTGTGCCAGCAACGGCTGGACGAGTTCGACCGAGCCAGCCACAGCGAGCAGCTCGACCTGCTGAGAGGCACGAACCCCGATCGGCACATGAAAGCGTTGCGACGGTGGGCCGAGGAGACCGCGACCGGCGATCGGGAGGAACTCGACCCAGCACCACCGAGCGATGTGTGGAGTGCCGTCAGCGTCAGTGGCGACGAGTGTCCGGGGGCAGCTCGTTGTCCGGCCGGTGACCGCTGCTACTCAGAAGCTGCACGACTGGTGGCCCGAGAGTCGGACGTCATCGTCACGAATCACCACTACTACGGTCTGCACCTGGCCTCCGACGGAGCATTGCTGCCCGAACACGACGTCGTCGTCTTCGACGAAGCTCATCATCTGCCCGAGGTGATCGGGGCGATGTGCGGCACCGAAATCAGCGGCGGACGGTTCCGTGGTGTGTCGCGGCGGGTTCGCGGCGTGCTGACCGACGAGGAGCTGGGTTCGAACCTCGATCGCTGTGCGGTGGATCTCGACAATCAGCTCCGAGGTTCCGTCGGTGAACGGGCCGACTTCGACGCCGACCTCGTTGCGCTCCTCGTCACAGGGCGGGACCGAAGTGATCGAGTGATCGCAGCGCTGCGCAAGGTGAAGCCGGCCGAAGGTTCCGACGCAGCAGCCAAGGTCGAACGAGCCCTCCTGGCTGCCACCGGACTGGTCGCGGACATCGATGCCATCATCGAGGCGACGAGCGATGACGTGCTGTGGGTCGATGGATCGGCCAACCATCCGATCCTGCGCCGCACGCCGCTCGATATCGGGCCGCTTCTCGAGCAGCGACTTTGGGGCGAGGTCACGGCGATCCTGACCAGCGCCACCCTTCCCGAGGCGCTGGTCGACCAGTTGGGATTGCCCTCGAACACGGCCGTCACGCGAGTCGGTTCACCCTTCGATTACGAGCGGCTCGGCCTCCTCTACTGTCCGGTGGACCTTCCCGATCCCCGCCGCTCGGAGTCTCGTGAGCCACGGCACGCCGAGATGCGGTCGTTGATCGAAGCCGCCGGTGGTCGCACACTCGGCCTGTTCACCAGCAACCGGGCCATGCGAGAAGCGGCCGACGATCTCCGTGAACGACTCGAGCACCCCATCCTCGTCCAGGGTGACTCGTCGAAGTCGGCTCTGATCGAATCCTTCACTGCCGACCCTCGAGCCGTGTTGTTGGCAACCATGTCGTTCTGGCAAGGCATCGATCTGCCAGGCGACACCCTCACACTCGTCATCATCGATCGTCTGCCCTTCCCACGCCCCGATGAGCCGGTGCTCCAGGCTCGGCGACGTCGGGCCGGGCCGGCCGCCTTTCGCCTCATCGACCTACCTCGGGCCCAAATTCTGTTGGCCCAGGCCGCTGGACGCCTGATTCGCCGGTCCGACGACCGCGGCGTCGTCGCAGTACTGGACTCCCGGCTGGCGACCAACAAGTCGTATCGGTGGGATCTCATCTCGTCCCTACCACCGCTGCGTCGCACCAAGAACCGAGAAGAGGTTCTTGCCTTCCTACGACAGCTCGATGCCGGGACGATCATCGAGCAGCCGGCACCGTGACAGGCACGCTCAATCAGATCGCCCTGTTGGCCGGGTTCCTCGTCGTCGCTGGGTATCTTCTCGGCTCCTTCGTCCGGGTCACGATCTCCGAGGCCGACGTGCCCTCGCCCGAAGCCTCCCCGCAGGCCGACAACGACGCCACCTCCTCCCCCATCGACCAAGCCCTACTCCGGGCGGTGATGTTCGAGATAGGCGTTGCCGTCCTGTGGGCCAGCCTGACCTATCTGATTGCCGACCGAGTGGCCCCCGGCACCGACCGCTTCCGACAGTTCTCGGCCGTGGGTTTCCTGTCGCCGAAAGCGCTGACGATCTGGGAGTCGGTGAGTCTCTGGGCCGGCCTTTCCGTCGTTGTCGGCATCGTTGCCCCCCTTCGCATCAGCCATCTGACGGGGCGAGCCCGGGGCCCCTATCGAGGCGGAAGCGGCCTGGCCGCGGGTGGCTCGCTGCTGGTGTCGTTCACCCCGATCACCTTCTTCATCGCCGTCGGCACCTGGTTCGTCATGCAGCGTTTCGCAGCCCGCCGAGCCGCAATCCTGTCCATGCTGGCGATGGCCGTGGCCACGGAATGGCTCCTGTCGATGACTCGCCTTCGACCAGGCTGGGGCTTCGTCCACGGGCCCGAAACCGTGCTGTGGGTTCTGGCTCTGGCCGGAGTGCTGACCGCCCGAGTCACCCAGCCCGACGGTGACGGAAACTGACGATTCCCCGTCGCCGACCGAGCACGCTGCTCGTCAGTAGCCGAGGCGCTCGATGGCGGCAGGGTCGTGGTGCCAATCCTTGTCGACCGACACGACCAGTTCGAGGAAGGATCCCGGAGGCAACTGGGTACGGACATTGGTGCCGACCGCCTTGAGAACCTCGCCTGCCTTGCCGATCACGATTCCCTTCTGAGAAGTTCGCTCCACCAAAATCTCGACCCGGATGTGCGGACCCTTCTCGGTCTCCTCCCAGTCGGTGACTCTGGTGGCCACCGAATGCGGAACCTCCTGGCGCGTCATGCGCAGAAGTTGCTCTCGTACCAGTTCGGCGACCCAACGGGCCTCGGGCATGTCTCGCCGCTGGGCCGACGGATACCAACGAGGGCCGAGAGGAAGCTGAGAGGCCAGGAACTCGACGAGCCGGTCGATGCCATCACCGGTACGCCCCGACACCGGGAAGTAGGCCAGAGCACCCAGATCGGCGACCTTGGTCAACTGCTCGGCGATTGCGGCCGGCTTCATCCCGTCGACCTTGTTGAGCACCACGACCGTTCGGGCCGGGTCCAGACGCTCGGCGAGGAAGGCATCGCCGCGGCCATAGCCGGTGCGGGCATCGATGACGAAGCACACGACGTCGACATCGTTGTTGGCCTCGTTGGCCGTGGCGTTCAGGCGCTTGCCCAGCTCACTACGCGGTTTGCCGACGCCGGGTGTATCCACGAAGACCAACTGAAAGGCGTCGGTCGACAACACGCCCCGGACCTGGTTGCGAGTGGTCTGTGCCTTGTCGGACGTGATGGTCACCTTTTCGCGCAACATCGCGTTCAAGATGGTCGATTTGCCGACGTTGGGCCGACCGAACAGCGTGACGAAGCCGGATCGGAAGTCATCGCCGGCCGGACCCGAATCGTGTTCGACCGGGCTCATGTCGGTCATGACGACGTCTCCGATGCGACCCGCTTCATGATGCGCACTCGGGTGATACGTCGGCCCTGGACTCGTTCGACTCGCAACACATAGTCGCCCACCTCGCAGGACTCGCCTTCGGCCGGGATTCGACCGAAGGTATCGAACACGAGGCCGCCGACGGTGTCCCAATCGCCCTCGGGCAACTCGAGGTCGGCCAGATCATTGACCTCATGGACAGGAATGCGAGCTGCGACCCGAAGCGAACCATCTCGTTGGCGATCGACGAGCGACTCGCGGACGTCGTACTCGTCGACGATCTCTCCCACCAGTTCCTCGATGAGATCCTCGAGCGTGACCAATCCGGCGATGCCACCGTACTCATCCACGACGACCGCCATGTGGAACGTCTCGCGCTGCATCTCCTTGAG
>CALACD010000520.1 GCA_937890445.1 uncultured Acidimicrobiia bacterium
GGACCGATCCCGCACCATCGGGGCCTAGAGCGGCCTAGGGGCCCGGTGTCGTCAGCGCCGCGTTCAACATGCGGGGTACGAGCCGACGACTCCCCGCTCGGTACTGGCTCAGACAGGCCAGGCGAAACCAGGTGTGCTGTTCCACCTGTCGGAGCCGCTCGGGATCCAATGGGCGCCCGGTCCAGGCCTGCCGATGGGCCCGGTACAACTGTTCGGACCTTGCGCCCGGGGCGAGGCCGGTTCCGGCCTGGAGGTTCCGGAGTTCGAGGTGCACGGCAAGGTTGGCCAGGTCGTCCTCGGGCGCACCGAGCCCGAGCCCGTCGAGATCGATCAGCCCCGGTCGATCGACGAAGATGTTCTTGTCGTGGAGGTCGCCGTGAACCACCACCTCGGCCCGGACCTCGACCGGCGGAAGCATGCTGGCGGTTCGCTCGATCGTGGCCAGATGCGATGTCGAGGCCCGGCGGCTGATGGCGACCCACTGCTGTGGATCATCGACGCCTGCGACTCTCAGTCGATCCGGCAACGGTTGTGTGTGGAGGGCTGCCACGACTGCGCCAACGCTGTCGACGGAGCAGGACGGATCGGCCCGCAGTTGCTGATGGAGCGAGACCCCGGTGAGGGCCGACAGTTCGACGCTGCCATCCGCTGTCACGTCGAGCACGTGAGGGACGGCGAAGGGGCAATCGGCGAGGAGATCGTGGCAGCTGACCAACGATTCGACTCGTCGGGGCCGAACCACCTTGACGAAGCTGGTCGGCGTGGCCACGACGGCCCGCCGGCCCCGTCGATACCCGACCAACCGACCTCGTTGCAGCGCAGCGCCGATCCCGGGGAGCGCTTCGTCGGCTTCGGGGACGAGCGCGACGACCGTGCCTGCCTCGGGGTAGAAGGCGCCCCATTCGATCTGGTGACCGCCCAAGTCCTGACGTCGCACCGTCCATGGCCCCTCGGGGCGGGGATAGGCGGTCGGCCAGTCCCGCATCCAGCAGGTCATCGAGGTCCGCCCGACCCGGTTCCGACCGCATCTCGGTTCGATACTCCGGCCCACGATGCCCCATGGCCGGGACGATGGAGAATCAGCCCGGCCGCTGCGACTGCAGCCGGATCCAGGATGCCCCGGGTGTCGAACACCGTCGGTGCCGCCAGCAGTCTGGCCACCTTGTTCATGTCGGCCTCGCCGAACTCGGGCCATTCGGTCGCTATCACCAGGAGATCGGCGTTGTCACAGGCATCGTAGGCATCACCGCAGTGTTCGACTCCGGCCACGCTCGGACGAGCGACGGGGTCGAACAGTCGGATCCGGGCGCCCGCGGCCGCCAGTCGGCGGACGATCGCCAGCGCCGGGGAGTCCCGGCAGTCGTCCGTCCCCGCCTTGAAGGTCGCTCCCCACACCGCGACCGTCGCGTCGGCCAGGGGCCGACCCAGAGAGGTTCGAATCGAGAGATCGATGTGATCCATGTGGGCATCGTTGCTGGCAATGGTCGCCGTCACCATCGGGAGCTCCAGACCGTGCTGGCGGCCCAGCGCCGCCATGCCTCGGGTGTCCTTGGGGAAGCAGGACCCGCCCCACCCTGGTCCTGGTCGCATGAAGGCCGTTCCGATCCGATGGTCCGACGCGATGCCGGCGATGACTTCGTCGATGTCGCCGCCGGTGGCCTCACAGACTCGACTCATCTCGTTGACGAACGACAGCTTGGCCGCCAGGAACGTGTTGGCCGCCACCTTCACCAGCTCGGCCGACGCGAGATCGGTGATCAGGATGGGAGCCGACAGCGATCGGTACAGGCCAGCGACCCGCTCGGCCACTCCGACGTCGGCGGCTCCGATGACCACACGGTCGGGATGACAGAAATCGTGGACCGCCGTGCCTTCTCGTAGGAACTCGGGATTGGAAGCGACTGCGAGATCGGGCCGGTCGAGCCAGCGGAGAAGGTCTCGGTGGGTTCCGACCGGGACCGTCGACTTCGTGACCACGATGGCGCCCGGCTCCAGCACGTCTCGCAACTGTCTGGCCGCGGATTCGATGTAGCTCAGGTCGAGATCGCCGGCGGCCGTCGTGGGGGTGGGCAGACAGAGCAACACGACGTCGCCGGCGGCGTGTTCGTAGGAGGTCTCGAACCGCAATCGACCGCTCTCGAGGCCACGAGACACCATCCCAACGAGTCCGGCCTCGACGATGGGTACCTCGCCGCGACGGAGAGCCCAGACCTTGGCCTCGTCGACGTCCACGCCCACGACGTCGTGTCCCAGATGCGCCAGACATGCGGCGGTGGTGAGACCGACGTAGCCGGTTCCGATCACGACGATCTGCGGTTCTCGGTTGGTCATGGCTGCTCTCCTGATTCGAAAGGGTGGGAACGGTTGACCGTTCGGTTGGTGATCCGGTTGATGATCCGGTTGCCTGCTCGCGTGGAGCACGAAGGGCGACTCGATGCCCGGAGTTCGGCCTCCGCCGCTGACAGCAGATCGTGGGCGTGCACGGGCCAACCCGGCTCCACGTGGCGTGTCACCAACAGCGCCTGATCGATCAAGGCGATCACGGTGTGCCAGCTCAGTTCGCGGTCGGCCGCAGTAGGAACGAGGGCCGGGCCGGTGGGCCCGGTCGCGGTCTGGGTTCGCCGATAGCTCTCGATCACAGCCTCGGCGTGGGACCTTGCCTCGGGCGACCATCCCGGTTGGCGGATTCCGAGCGACATGGCGTGGGCTCGGAGGCGTCCCAGATCGCTGACCGGAGACCCCACGGCGGCGCGCCCCAGATCGATGAACCAGGCTCGGGACCCATCGATCAGGATGTTCTTGTCGTGGAGATCACCATGGATGAGAGTCCGGCGGCCCAGCGAGCACGGCATCCCCGAGCGAAGCCGGTCGGCGATCCCGGCCGCGAGACCCTCCAGATCGGGGATCCACGACGCCAGCGTGCCCAGGCCTTCGACCGCATTGACCAGATCGTCGAGTTCGGTCCGGTGTGGGGTCCCGCGAGGAGCAGGAGTGCGGTGGAAATCGTGGAGGGACCGACCGAGGTGTTCGGCGATGGTGCCACCGTCACGCACCCACGATCGGAGTTCGGCACCGGCGACGAACTCGTCGATGCCGACGCGACCGCCATCGAGCTGGGCCCGGGGAGCTGGCGTCGCCACTCCGTGTTGCTCGAGGGCGCTGGCGGTTGCCGCCAGTCGGTGAGCGTGGTGGCCCGTGGTGTATCGCACCAGGAGTCGTTGACGGCTGCCCTCGGTGGTGACCAACTCGACCTTGGTCACCACCCTTCGTTCCGGTTTGTACTTGAGCACCAGGCTGCTGCTGTCGGTCTTGGAGATGGTCTCCCCCGGTGGGGTCAATGCCGTCAAGGCCGGCTTCAGTTTCCGGGCCGTGGTGTACCAACGCAGGCGTCGCAGACGGGCATCGTTGGGGAAGCCGTAGAAGACGGTGTGATCGTCGATCCGGACAACGGACACCCCGACCGTGGATGTTCGAGGCCGCAGCGTCAGCGCCTTGGTGTGGATCTCGTCGGCCCGCTCGGCCCGAGCGCACCACTGTGCGTAGCCCAAGCCGGGTGTCTGGTCGCCCGGCACATCGAAGCGGTAGCTCACGATCGAGGTCTCGTCCGGCTTGTGACGAAGGTAGTCGGGGTGGGCCCGGTCGACGACCAGACCAGCCTCGTTCAGGAGACGGGTCGCCGTGTCGCCATCGAGGAGATCTACGACGGGTTCCGGCAGTCGTCCTGCGGTCCCGTGGTGCATCATTCGTGTCGTCATTGGTTGACGGCCTCCAGATGCCGTCGGACGGTCTGCGAGCGATGGGTGAGCCGCAGACACGCGGTAGGGTCGAGCTCGTCCAGGTCACCGTGGTGAATGACGAGGGTGGTGCGTCCGGCCGCGATGTTCTTGATGGCCTTGGCCACCGTCGCCCGAGCGTCGGGATCGAGTCCGGTCAGAGGTTCGTCGAGGATCAGGACCGATGCGTCGCGCACGGCGGCTCGAGCCAGCATCACTCGACGGGCCTGACCGCCGGACAACGAGGCCCCACCTTCGTCCAAGACGGTGTCGATGCCGTCGGGTAGCCGGTCGAGCACCGGGGTGAGCAGAGCCGCGTCGGCTGCAAGCGCGATCTCGGAGTCGGTGGCCGTCGGTCGACCGAAGGCGATGTTGTCCCGGATGGTGCCACCGAACAGCGCCAGTTCCTGGGGAACGTAGGCAATCTGTTCCCGATAGCCGCCGAGCCGCATTTCGTCGATCGGCTTCCCGTCGATGAGGATCTGGCCGGACGTCGGCTGATGGAGCCGGAGCAGCAACGACATCAGTGTCGACTTGCCGGTGCCGTTCTCACCGACGACGGCCGTCAGCGAACGGGCCTCCACTCGGGCACTGAAATCGGTCAGCGACGCCCGACCATCGTGATACCGATGGCTGACCCCGACGAACTCGATGTCGCCGTCGAGGCTCCACACCGGCTTGCCCGATTCCGCATCCTCGGCCGGGAGTTCGAGCAGATCGAGCACTCGCAGGGCACACGCCGTAGCTTTCGCGATCCGGGCACCCTCGCCCGTCAGCTTGCGGATCGGCTTGTAGATCATCGTCGTGTAGGAGATCGCGAGTACGAGCTCACCCGGGGTCAGCAACCCGGCCCGAACACGCATGGCGCCGAGCACGAGGACCAGCGCCACTCCGGCTCCGGTGAGGATCTCGGTGAGGCGAACCATGCGCGCCGCGTGGCGGGCAGCGGCCATGTTGGCTCGTTCCGCACTGCGGGCGTTGCTGCGAAAGGCATCCGACGTGCGACCCTCGGCCGCGAACGCCTTGATCAGTCCGACCTGCCGAATCGACTCCGCAGCGCTGGAGGCAATGGCTCCCTCCTTGCGACGGGACTTGCCGGCAGCCGTCTTCACCGCGGCCGAGGTGCGTTCGAGGTTCAGCCACAGCAACGGCAGCGGGATGAGCGACACCGAGAAGAGGCGCCAGTCGACCAGCGCGAACACCACCGATCCGCCCAGCAGGACCGATCCACGCGACACCACGTTGACCCAGCTGGGAAAGAGCAGGTCGCGGATCATGTTGACGTCACCCATCAGGCGGACGATGAGATCGCCGCTGTAGTGCTGCTGGTGGTGCGAGAGTTCGAGCCGTTGGATGTGCTCGAAGACATCGCTGCGAATGCGGACCGTCGCCTTGCGACTGACCCGGGCAACTCCCAGTTCCAGCCGTTCCATGGCGAAACCGAGCAAGGTGGGCACCGTCACGGCGATGGCGGCGAAAATGAGGATGGGGGTCATCGACACCGGCGCCGGCGCGATACCGGCTACCGGCGCGATCGGCGAGGTCAGGGCGTCGACCACCCAGCTGATCGGCCACGGCTTCAACAACTCCAGTCCGGTGACGCTGAGAGCCAACATCATCGTGGTGGCGATCCGGATCCGTTGCCCGCCCAGAGCCGGGGCGAAGGCCGACAAGGCCCGGCGAAGGTCCGAGGGGTCGACGGCAATGGTCTGCTTCGTCAGAAGCCTCATCGCAGTACCCCGTTCACTGCCGCTTCGGTCGAGGCGGCCACATGATCCCAGGTCATGGTGGCCATGGCCCTCGATCGTCCTGCACTCCCCAGAGCTGCCCGGTGCTCAGGGTCGCTCAGCAGCGCGGCCACGGCGTCCACCAGCGCGCCCTCGTCGTCGGGATCGACGATCGTTCCGGCGTCGCCGACCAGACGTGGGATGTCACCTTGGTCGGTGGAGACCACGGGGAGCCCCGCGGCCAGGTAATCGATGACCTTCAGCGGACAGAAGTAGAACGGCTCCTGGCGGCGATACGGGGCCAGTCCGATGCCGGCCCGACTCAACAGGGCCGAGGCCTCGTCCGGAGGCAGCGGACCAGTCACGGTGACCTGAGCCTCGACGCCGGCCCGACGAGCCGCCGATCGGAGATCATCGGCGCCCGGACCTCCACCGACGACCAACAGATCGGGTCGACTCCCACGGCGGTCCAACGCCACCAGGAGATCCACGAGTCGATCGGCGCCGTGCCACGGCTTGGGGTGGCCAATGAAGACCAGCGGGTAGTCGGGAGTCGCCGGCGTCGCCGCGTCGGCGAACCATGCGGGTTCGAATCCGTTGGCCATCACCACCGTCGGGCCGTCCCGCAGGGTCGAAACCCAGTCCGCCAGCTCGGTCGAGACCGCGATGACCAGATCGGCGCCGGCGATCAGTTCGGTCTCGATCATCACGTCCGAGGGACCCATGGTGCCGGGTCGGTGCTGAGAAGCCTCGGCCGCCAGCGGTGCGTTGACCTCGAGCACGAAGGGTGCACCGAGTCGCCGAGCCAGGTCCAGACCGGCCCGATGCCCCAGCGAGTAGCGCTCGTAGATGACGGTGCGATCGGCGCCGACTCCGAGCGAACCCGTTGGTCGACCACCGGTCAGGTCGTCGAGCCTCTCCAGCGGCACGACGGTGCCGGGGAACGGTCCCTCTGCCGGCCGGGCGCTGTAGGTGACGACACAATGGCCTCGCCCGGCGAGCCCTGCTGCCACCCCTCGCAGGTGCTGGGCCGCACCCTTGGTCGACCCGGGGGCAATGCCACGGTCGGCGCTGACCTGAACGATGCCGAGGCGGTTCACGCCGTGACCCTCGGCTGGTGCATCGCACCGATCAGTTGACCGATGGTGTCGCGCCGGTCGAATTTCGCCGCCAACGTTCGAGGGCCGGCGTCCGACATGGCCTGCCATTGCTCCGATCCGTCCAACAGTCGGGCCATGGCGGCCGCGGTGGCCTCGACGTCGTCACTTCCGACGATCAGCCCCTCGACCCCGTGCTCGATGATCTCGGTGATGCCGGCAACCGGCGTCGAGACCGCAGGCAGGCCGGCTCCCAGCGCTTCGAGCAAGACCGTGGGCAACGCGTCCTGGTTACCGTCGGCGCCGACCCGACAGGGCGCAACCATCAGGTGAGCCCGGCGCAGCCACTCGGCCACGACCTGCTGGGGCTGAGCCCCGGTGAACACGATTCGATCGGTGATGCCCAATCGTTGGGCCTGTTGTTCCAGATCGGTCCGACAATCTCCGTCACCAACGAGCACCACCCGCAGTTCGGGGCGAACCGGAGCGAGTTGCGCCACGGCTTCGAGAAGGACGTCGAATCCCTTCTTCTCGACCAGACGACCAACTCCCAGTACCAACCCGGGCGTACGGGCGCCGAGCGGGGCGGGAGCGGGTTGCGGACCCAACCCGTTGTAGATGCGAACCAGCCGGGTTCCCGACCCGTCGAGGCGGGCCGAGAGATAGTTGAGATTGGCGTCGCACACCGTCACCACGGCCGAGGCAGAGGCACCGACGCGGGCGGCGATCTCCCAGTTGATGCCGTGGCGGTAGATGTCCTTCGCGTGGGCGGTCACCGTGTAGGGAATGCCGGTGAGGAGATGCGCCAGGTGCGCGGTGTGGGCGGCCACGGTGAGGAAGTGGGCGTGGAGATGATCGACCCCGGTCCGGTGAGCCCGGTCGGCCACGGCGATGGCATCGAACACCAACCGTGCCCGGCGGTCGGCCGGCAGTCGGTCGACGAAGTCGAGGACCTCGCCGAGTCGGTCGGTCTGCAGACCGGGTAGGGAACGGATGGCGTCGAGGAATGCTGCCTTCTCCGGCGCCGGCACGTAGTGGACGTTGGCTCGAACCGCGGACAGACCAGGATGGAATCGGCCCTCGGTCGGCGGCCGCAGAGAGAACACCGAGACCCGGGTTCCGGTCTCCTCGACGCCGAGAATCTCGTTGAGAATGAAGGTCTCGGACAGTCGCGGGTACTGCTTGAGTACGTAGCCGACGTGGAAGTCGCCCGCCTGGCCCTCAGACGAGGAGGGTGGGAAGTCGGTCGTCATGGCATTGCTCCATTCGGTTCGGGTGGGGTAGGGAGAGTGAGCGAGGGTTGGATTGCGGGTGGGTCGGGGGTGCCGAGCAGGAAGGATGTTCGAGGGCCGCAGCTGCAGTGCGAGCTCCGCCGAGGTCGACGAGCAGGGGTCGAGCGACCGAGGATCCAGGACGTTCCAGATCGGCAACGAACTGGGCGACGGCGGCGGTATCGAGGTCGTCGATCGAACAGTGCGACAAGTTCGTGTGGGGGGCGAGGCGACGTGCCCGGATGTCTTGTTCCCGTCGGGGCCGACAGCGGGGAACCAACAGTGCGGGCACGCCGGCTGCGAGTTCCTCGACGACGGTGTTGTAGCCGGCCATGGAGATCACACCGGCAGCCGAAGCGATGAGGGATCGCATGCGGTCGGTGAACTCGAGGATCTCGATCGAAGGGCTCCGTCGGGCCCGCTCCAACAGTTCGTCCCTTCGGGACGAGGACATGAGGGGTCCGGTCACGATGATCGACCGCAGTCCCTTGGTGGCGCCGGCGGAGACGGCGTCGAGATAGCGACGGAGCAGCAGCTGACCATCGCCCCCACCCCCCGGGGTCACCAACAGGTAGGGCTCGACGTCCTCGACCGGTGACGGCATCACGGGGGCCACGTAGCCGGTATGGGTCACGGTCGCATCGAGGCGCCGATCGAGACCGAGCTCACAGGCCGTGGTCAGCAGACGGGCATCGCCATAGACCAAGACGTCGTCGTAGCGCTCGAGCCAACGCCAGACGCCGGCCCGCTGCCAGTCGGCCTCGACCTTGTCGGCATCGTCGATGATGTCGCGCAGGCCCCCCGGTGATCTCGACGACGATCCCGTCGCCGGACACGACGATGACGCCCTCGCTGAGGGTGTCACCGCAGGGGGCGATCAGCGTCTGTCGGCGAAGGTGACGTGAAGGTAGCGTGGCCATGTATCGAGGGTGAACGTTCGTACGTCGCATCTGCTATCGGACCTTGGTCCTAGGACCGTTCTCCGGCCGAGGTACCGATGCCGTGCTCGACTGCCCACAGCGCGGCCTGGGTCCGGTCGGTGACTTCGAGAGCAACGAACACCCTTGTCAGGTGGGCTTTGACCGTCTTCTCGCTGATCATGAGGCGGCGGGCAATCGTCTTGTTGGTGTCCCCTCGGGCCACCAGGGCCAACACTTCGGCCTCGCGCTCGGTCAGGGTCGGACCGGTTCGCCGGGTGCGGGCGTCGATGACGGCTCGAGCAGCCCGAGGGTCGACCGGAGCTTCTCCGTTGGCCGCGGCCTGGACACCATCGATGAGGACAGTGGGGTCGGCGTCCTTCACCAGGTAGCCGATGGCGCCGGCGTCGAGGACTCGCTGTCGATCGGTGTGAGCCGTCAACATCACGACGCACGCACCGGGACGCCCGGACTTGAGACGACGGGTGGTCTCGATCCCGTCCATGCCCGGCATCGAGAGGTCCATGAGGACCACATCGGGGAGAAGTTCGGCATCGAGCTCCAGAGCTCGGGCGCCACGGTCGGCCACGCCGACCACCTCGATCGCCGGGTCCTGTTCGAGCAGTCGCTCGAGACCGGCCCGAATCATGATGTGATCGTCGACCAGCAGCACGCGAATCACGCCGGGACCTCCAGACAGATCGTGGTTCCGCTACCCGGTGACGAGTCGATGACCAACCGGGCACCGGCGTCGTCCACCAAGTCGGTCAACAGACGCAGACCCAAATGGCCATCCGGCCGGTGCATACCGGTCACGAACCCTCGGCCGTTGTCGCTGATGCGGACGTTCGTACCGTGGTCGTCGGACGAGATGGCCACCGCCAGTGTGGATGCCTCGGCGTGCCGGAAGACGTTTCGCACCGACTCCTGGACGACCCGAAACACGAGCGCCGACGTTTCGAGGGAATGGTCGACGTCACCGCCGACACTGAGGTCGGTGTGAATGCCCATGCTGTTCGCCGGGGCCAGCAGATCGATCAACGCAGCCTCGAGACCCTGCGACTTGAGGTTCGGCGGGTAGATGTCGACCAGCAGCGAGCGCAGAGACTGCAGGCTGCGACGGGTGCCGACCGATGCCGACCGCAGGTCTCCAGCCAGTTCGGGAGACGTACGAGACGCTGTCTCGGCTGCAGCTGCGATCGCGAACGCCGTACCGGCGAGATCCTGCACGACACCATCGTGCAGGTCGCCGGCGATCCGGCGCCGCTCCAGCAGCGACGACTCGATGGCACGGTGCAGCAAACGCTCCCGTTCGATCTGGCCCCGCCGCAGCCGCCGGTTCAGTCCCCAGGCCAGGACGAAGTGCATGAACTGCAAGATGGCCAGCGCGCCGATCGCAATGGGGGCAAAGGCAGATCGGATTCGGGCGCTGGAGGCATCGACGGCCGTCATCGAGTAGTAGGACTCGAACAACAATTGCTCGCCGTTCGGGCCCACGATCGGCAGGTAGACCTCGAGGGCTTGTTCCTCGGTCTCGAATCGGTTCTCCTCACCGTCCAGAGAACTGATCTCGGAAACGACCTCACCGGTTCGCAGCGAGAAGACCTTGTCGTCGTCGAGTTCGTAGCGTTCGCCGATGAGACGATGCTCGTCGGAATAGACGACGGTGCCCGCGTCGTCCCACAGCTTGACCCGCAGGGTCGATTCGTCCAGCACCCGTTGGGAGACGATCGTATCGAGTCGGTCGATGGCGGCCGGCTCGCCGTTGACGAGGGCAACGGTCAGATTCGGCTCGAGCACGGTTCTTGCCAGTGTCTCGGTCCGCGAACGCACATCGTTCATGGCTTCGGCCTCACCGGCTCGCTGCGATGCAACCAGACTGCCGACACCGACGAACACCATGCCGATGGCACCGGCAACGGCGACCTGAACGAACGGACTTCGAAGGATGCCGGACCCGTCCGGGGATTTGTCGACGAACGACGAGGAGATCATGCGGCCACTCTGATCGACCCCATGGGTCGCGAGTTCTAGGGGAATCTCAAATGTGGGTTAAACACCCACACCCCTCGACCGAGCCGTCCGATTCCCGCGTCAGGGGTTCCTGGCGATCTGGGCGTGGATCATTCGGCGGGCCGCGAGGCCTCCGGCATCGATCTTGAGACTGACCTCGGGCGGCTCGTCCATCTCGGCCAACCGGGTTTCGAGCAGATCGAGGGCATCGACATCCTGGAGCACCACGGTCGTCTGCATCGTGGCCATACCGTCGTCGACGGCCTCGTCGTCCCGAGCGAAATCGCGACACAGGGCCCAGAAGTCGAGGGTTGTCCCTCGGGTCGACGGGGTGATCCCGTACAACACCTTCAGGTGCGCGGCTCGGGGATCGCTCCCGTCCGGTCGGGGTTCGATCCCCGCCGGGGCCACTCGGACATGAAGGATGTAGCAGCCGACCGGGTGGTACTCGATGTCCTGCCACCGATCGATCGGGGTCTGCAGACCCGTGGTGGCCGAATAGAACGGCGGACACTCCACAGCCTTCATCCGCCTCCTCACCGAGACGACCTCGGTGTCTTCGTCTACCGATGTCTCGATGGGTGTGGTCGCGACCTCGGGGGTTCCGATGTAGCCGGCGTGCAGGTAACTCTCGTGCGAGAGATCCAACAGGTTGTCGACCAGGGTCCCGTAGCGAGCGGCCAGTGGCTCCATCCCGGTCAGCACCTTCCAACCGGGCTCGGACATCCACGGCACGAGCGGGAGCTTGTCGACCTCCGGCTGGGCCGGATCACCGACCCACAACCACACCCACGGTCCGGTCAGGTGGACGACGTGCCGGGTCACGTTTGCCTTCGACGGAACGGTTCCCTGGTTGGGGGCCCACACACAGGTGCCACAGCCGTCGAACGTCAGTCCGTGGTAACCGCACTGGATCTGGTCACCGACCACGGTGCCTCGGGACAGAGGGTAACCCCGGTGAGGGCAACGATCCTCGAGCGCCACCACCGTTCCATCGGTCTGACGGAACAACACCACGTGACGACCGCACACCGTACGAGCCAGGGGCTCGGGCCCGAGCTCGTCGAGACTGGCAACGACGTACCACTGATCGGTCGCGAACTCGGTTGGCATCTGCACGATCTGGTTCTCCTGTCGGGGCCGTTCGGCCGACACGATCGAGCATACGGGATCGGGCGCGGTCGGTCCGTCGACCTGGTTGCCCTGGGCCACAGGGCAGAATGTTGCCATGGAACCGATCGATGCAACGGCGTTCGAGACGCTCGTGGTGAACGCGATGGACGAGTTGCCCGATGCCCTGCTCGAACTGCTCGACAATGTCGCGATCCTCATCGACGACGAGCATCCGGACGAGCCGCTGCTCGGACTCTACGAGGGCATCCCCCGCACCGAACGCGACGACTACGGAGGACTCGAGCTCCCGGATCGAATCACGCTCTACCGCCTCACCCTCTGTGATGCCTGCGACGATCTGGAGATGCTGGCCGACGAGGTCCTGGTCACGTTGGTCCATGAGCTCGCCCATCACCTGGGCATCGACGACGACCGCCTTCACGAACTGGGCTGGGACTGAGCGTCGACGTCGGACGGCGAAGGGTGCCACAATCGAGGCACCATCGGTGGCTACACAACGACCTCTGGCCGCCACTCGTCCCAACGGAAGGCTCCTCCATGAAACTCTGTACCTCGATCTTCTTCGACGGCGATGCCGAACGGTTCGCGGCTCGAATCGTCGATCTCGAGGCCGCCGGTGTCGACATGGTCATCATCCCGGAGATCTACGGCTTCGACCAGATCTCGGTGCTGGGCTACGTGGCGGCCAAGACCGAGCGCATCGAGTTGATGACCGGCATCGTGAACGTCTACTCCCGGTCCCCCGCCCTGATCGCCCAGACGGCGGCCACCATCGATGCACTCTCGGGAGGGCGCTTCACCCTCGGCATCGGCACCTCGGGTGCTCAGGTCATCGAGGGCTGGCATGGAGTTCCGTTCAAGCGCCCCCTGGGTCGGACTCGCGACACCGTCGAGATCTGCCGCAAGGTGTGGTCCGGTGACAAGGTGTCGCACGACGGCGCTGCCGTCACGCTCCCCCTCCCCGCCGACCAGGGCACCGGACTCGGCAAGCCGCTCAAGTTCATGAACAAGATCGCCCGACCCGACATCCCGATCGTGATCGCCTCGATCGGCCCCAGCAACGTCGAGATGACGGCCGAGATCGCCGATGGCTGGCAGCCCATCCACTTCGTTCCCGACCGGTTCGATCGTGTCTGGGGTGAAGCGCTGGCCGCCGGGAACGAGAAACGCTCGACCGAACTGGGCCCCCTCGCCATCTTCGGCGACGCCCAACTGGCCATCGGCGAGAGCGCCGAGGTGGCCGAAGCCCGAGAGTCGGCTCGCAACCACGTCGGCTTCTACGTCGGTGGCATGGGCGCCAAGTCGAAGAACTACTACAACGATCTGTTCCGCCGCTACGGCTGGGAGGAGGAAGCGGAGAAGATCCAGGACCTCTTCCTCGGGGGCCAGAGGGCCGAAGCGATGGCTGCCGTACCCGACGAATACGTCGACACCGCCAACCTGATCGGGACCGAATCCCACATCAGGGAACGTCTCGCGGTCTACGAACAGGTCGGTGTCACCCATCTGGCCGTCAGCCCCAGCGGCGTGAACGGTCTGGACGATCTGGCTGCGGTCAAGGCCTGGATCGTCTGAGGCCGACCTCAGACGAACGACACGCGTGCCACCGCCAGGGTCGACGCGTAGAGCACGTCGTTGCCCGAGCCCGGTGACAGGAACATTCCGTTGGCGAGGCGCGAGCCGGTGGCGACCCGGCACAGCAGTTCACCGGTCGCGACATCGACCACGACCAGGTCGTCACCGTCACCCACGAAGTCGTTGATGACGAGCTCGCCGCTGTCGGGCCATACGGCCGGTTGCATGGTCGCTCGGATCTCCGGTCGCAGCCATTGGACCGCGAGGGTCTCGTCGTCGATGCCGGCGAGGCCGCCGTTGATGCTGTCCCAGCACACGGTGACCCCGTGCTCGGGCACATGGACGGGTGGGGAGAAGATTCCACCTCCCGGCGTCCCGAAGGGCTCGGCCGCCTCCAGTTTCCCCGTCGCACGATCCACCCGCAGCACCCGCTGCGGGCCACTCCATGGCGCCGGGCTCTGCCAACTCAACGTCTCGGGTGCTCGGTCGCCGAACCGGCCGTTGGGGTGCTGCCCGAAGATGGCACGCACCGGCGGGATGTCACCGCAATCCATCAGCCAGGCGTGGTCGCCGGAGAGATTGAAGTCCCAGGCCAGACCCGTCGGGCCATCGAGGTGGCGGTAGCGGGGCGACCAACTCGGGTCGACGGCCCACTGCCCGTCCCCGAACGCGATCCGGAACAGGTGCTCGATGCCGGGCACGTAGACATGCGTGTCGTCGGCGGCGATGCGCCCCATCGAACCCTCGGGCAGGACGAGGGGTTCACCCAGGATCTCGAGCGATTCGGGGTCGATCCGGGTGACCGTGGTTCCTCCCTGCCCCTCCAGCCGCAGGTCCTTGGTGACCAGGGTGCCATCGGGCAGCGCCAGCAGGCCGTTGTGGGCCTCGTCGGCCGGCAACCGCAGTTCACCGGTCACGTTGCAGTCCCGATCGAGCCGATGCACATAGCTGCCGTTGACATTGAAGAGGGCGCCCGACTGATGGGCGAGCACCGCTCCGCACCAGACATGATCACCACAGTCCAGCTCGGGCGAGACGGCTTCGGGCTCGAGGGTTTCGACATCGATCCGCTCGACCCAGCCATGGGGACCAGGACCGGTGAACGCCGCCATCGTCCCGGCCAGGAAGAACTCGCCGGGGTCGCGTTCGACGAACATGACGTTCCACTTGCCGTTCTGACGAGTCGTGACGATCGGATGACCATCTCGGGCACCCAACTCGCCGGCCACCGCTTTCTGGCGACGGTTGCCGCCACACTCGACCGGCCATTTCGATGGCCAGTAGCCCGGTTGAGGTGCCGATCGGTCGAGCATGCCACGGAACTCTACCGGCGCTCACCGAGCACCTGAAGCGAACCGTGCCGGCGACTCCATCCAACTCGTTCAGGCCAGGGAGCGCGCCTGATCCTGCGAGCTGTGGAGGTGCCCGTCGAGGACCGGATCGAACGTGGCGTACCGGGCCTTGCCGGCGCCCTTGGCCATGTACATGGCGGCGTCGGCGTTCCGCTGCATCTGGAGGGGATCGATCCGATCGCCGGTCATGACGTCGATACCGATACTGGCCTGGACCTCTATCCGGAGATCGCCGAGCCGAACCGGTGCCCGCAGACACTCGATCAGACGGCTGGCGATCTCGCTGGCATGCGAGGGGTCGTCGAGACGAGGGATGAGCACCGCGAACTCGTCGCCGCCGAGACGAGCGAGCGTGGCATCGCCTCGCAACGCGTCCCGGAGTCGGCCTGCCACCGCAACGAGAAGCTCGTCCCCCCGGTGGTGTCCGAACTGATCGTTGACGGTCTTGAAGTCGTCGAGATCGATGAACAGAACCGCCACCGACTGTTCGGGTCGACCGGAGGTCAGTGCTGCCAGGGTGGCCTGGAACTTCCGACGATTGACCAGGCCGGTCAGCGGGTCGTGGTTGGCCTGGTGCTCGTGACGTTCGGCCCGTCGACGCGATCGCTCCCACAGCACCACGATCTGAGCCAGCGCACCGAAGAGCAACAGCAGCGTGACCGCCAACATGCCATAGATCCGTCTCGTGTCGGCGCGGATCGCTTCCGCAATCGGGTCGTACGGCAGGTAGAGCTCGAAGGCTCCGACGAACCCGCCACCCTCGACGGTGCCGACGGGAACGTACACCTCCAGCAACCGGTCGAACTCCTGCTCGGCAAGGTTCTCGGCCCCGTCCAGCTTGGAGATCTCGGAGGAACTCTCGCCCCGCAGCGCAGCGGCGAGCTCGTCGGAAACCGGGTGAACCACCCCGATGCCGTCATGGTCGTCGGAGTAGACGACTCGTCCGGTCGCGTCCCAGATCTTGATGCGCAAGATGTCATCACCCAGGAACGGCCGCAGCAGCGCGTCGAGTTCGTTCACTCGTTGGGGGTCGCTGGTGGTTGTCGAGAAGTCGCTCTCCCGCAGAACCGGGCTGATGGCGAAGTCGGCGACGAGACCAGCGGCGTGGGCCGCGTTGGCCGTGGCACGTTCCGTGGTCCAGTTGCGGGTGTGCGAGGTCAGGATGACTGCCATGACGATCACCGGGATCGCAGGCGCGGCCAGCAGCGCGAGAAGGCGCAATCTCGACAATGACGGGTCCGTGTCCGACATCGGCGCAGCGTCGAAACCGACGGCTGATCCATGAGGGATCCGCGGGCGGAAGCAGGGAGAAGAACGGGAGGAAACAGGGAGGGTGCCCGTCACCGACCTTGGAGTCGAGGTGAATCGTCGTAGCATCGAGAGATGCCAAGCTCCGAGGTTCCGCTGTCGATCCTGGATCTTGCCATGGTGGGGCGAGGCGACACCGTGGCCGACGCACTCAACGCGACACGAGTGATTGCCCAGGCCGCCGAGGCACGCGGCTATCGGCGGATCTGGTACGCCGAGCATCACAACATGTCATCGATCACTTCCGCCGCCACCGCAGTGCTCATCGCCCATGTCGCAGGCAACACCCGGCGAATTCTGTTGGGCTCGGGTGGCGTCATGTTGCCCAACCACTCCCCTCTGGCGATTGCCGAACAGTTCGGAACCCTGGCCAGCCTCCATCCGGGACGCATCGAGCTCGGCCTCGGCCGTGCACCCGGCAGCGACCCTGCGACCACGCACGCCTTGCGGCGAGACCAGGCGAGCGCCGAAGCATTCCCCCAGGATGTCCTGGAACTCCAGGCCTTCCTGGCCGGAGAGAGCCTCGTACCCGGCGTTCAAGCCATACCGGGGGCCGGCACCCACGTGCCCCTGACGATCCTCGGATCATCGCTCTTCGGCGCGCAATTGGCTGCGCACCTCGGGCTTCGGTACGGGTTCGCCTCCCATTTCGCCCCCGAGGCTCTGGTCGATGCCGTCGCCCTCTACCGCCGGATGTTCACCCCGTCGGGACAATCGGAAGTCCCGCATGTCACGGCGGCGATGAACGTCGTCGTTGCCGAATCGCCCGAGGCCGCCGAAGACTTGCTGGAACAGGTCAGGCGGCGTCGGGTCGCCTCGTTCCTGGGCCGAGGCTACGGGCGAGAGTTCACCGAGGACGAGATCGACCAACTGATCGGGACACCGCAGGCTGCCCAAATCCTGGGAATGATGCGCCACACGGCGGTCGGCACTCCGCCACAGGTCCGGACCCAGCTCGAAGAGTTCCAGTCCTTCGCCGATGCCGATGAACTCATCGTGGTGATCAACGCGGTCACCACCGAAGGTCGGTTGCGGTGCTTGAACCTCCTCGCCGACGCCTACGCCTGACCTCAGTCGACGCCCGGCACCACGAGCCCGCTCTCGTAGGCAATGGTGACCAGCTGTGCTCGGTCCCGTGCCCCGAGTTTCACCATGGCCCGGCTGACGTGCGTCTTGGCCGTCGCGGGGCTCACGAAGAGCGCTTCACCGATCTCACCGTTGTTGAGTCCCTTGCCCACGAGCGCCACCACTTCGCTCTCTCGCTCGGTCAGCTCACTCAGGCGTTCATGGCGCACCTCGGCCCGGTCGG
>CALACD010000521.1 GCA_937890445.1 uncultured Acidimicrobiia bacterium
AGTGGACGCTGACTCCGTCGAGGAACGACCTCGGCGAATTCTTCCGACGGAGATGCAGTCATGGGAATCGAAATCAGCAAGAAACGCAATCCTCAACGTCAGCGCCGACCGACTCTGGTCGATCTTGGATCCCCAGCCTCGTGCACAACCTGACCAACCACACGGTGGTGGGTCGCTGGGACCGGAACAGTCGGAGGTGCAGATCAAGACCACGGCCCACACCGAGGGAGTTAAGGGCACGCTGGTGAAGCCGCTGATGACTCGCCAGTTCAGCCGGGCCATCGATGGGTTCCTCAAGGACCTCAAGATCTTCGCCGAGTCAGGGAAAATCTCGAGCAAGAATACCAAGGTTCTGGACAAGGCGGGTCGCTGAGTCCGATGCCGAAGCTTCTCTGCGGAAACGAGCCGGTCGAGATCCTCTGGGTCTGACCGGCTCGTCGGCGTTGTCTCACAGTGGATTCGAGCTCGTTGAAGGAGAAATGATGGAACCGATGCGAACCCGGTGTCGGCGAGATGGGCAACGATCAGCTCGACCTAGCGAGACGATTATTGAACCACGCTGACCAGGCGAAATAACCTGAGCGTGGTCACCGATTGTTGACGCAGTGTGGCGACATCGAACCTGTCGCTTCTCGGTTCGTCAAGCTGCGGCGACGGTGCAGGGGCCCGCGGGGCAATCAACCCCGTCGAAGACCAGATCGGTGCCGCCCTGTGTGATCCGCACCTCGTAGGTGATGGGAAGCACATCGACTTCCAGCTCGGCCCCGACTCTTGCCTAGTTCTCCGTCTCTCGTGCTGAACCGCTGCTCGTTCGAGAGCCACTCTGCCCTATTGACTACTGCTTTTGAGTAGACAAGTGTGGCGGGTTCATTGCAGGGCTTTGCTCAACTGAGCGCGTATGGTGGACATCCGTGAGCGACCACCCTGACACCCTCGAGCCGATCAAAGCGCTGTCTCACGCACTCGTCGCGCAGCGCTACTACATCGACGGAAACAGCAAGGTCGAGATCGCTGAGGAACTGGGCGTATCGCGGTTTCGGGTGGCTCGCCTCCTCGATGAGGCTCGAGCCAGCGGGACAGTGAAGATTGAGATCACCGCGCCAACGCTGATCGATGCCGAGTTGTCGATCGCACTTCAACAACGGTTTGGCTTGCAGCATGCTGTCGTGGCCAGCACGGCCGGCAATGAGTCCGAGGACGCGGCCCGTACCATGGTGGCGCGGGTGGCCGCGGCGACGCTGGCGGAGACCCTCGGCGATCAGGACGTGGTCGGGATCGGTTGGGGACGGACGTTGAACGACGTCGTGTCTGCATTGCCGGCGCTCGCAACGTGCGAGGCGGTCCAGGTCGTCGGTGGCATGCCCGATGTCGAACTATGGATGAACTCGGTCGACCTCGTCCGGCGCTTCAGCGAACGATCTGGTGGCGCGATGCAAACGTTTCTTCTGCCGTACCTCACCGACAATTCTGTCATCGCCGAGGGGCTTCGGCGCGATCCCAGCTTCGTTCGTGCCCGTCAACGTTTCGCGGAGTTGACAGTGCTCATCGCCGCGGTCGGTTCGTGGGTGCCGCCACTATCGGGCCTGTATGAGCTGCTGACGGAAGAGGAGCGCGCGGCGTACCTCGCCGAGGGTGCTGTTGCGGACATGTTCGGCGCAGTCTTTCGTCCCGACGGGACGATCCTGTCGGAGGTAAACGCCGAGCGTGCGATTGGTATCACCCCGGCCGAGATCGGCCAAGTGCCGAGCGTGATCGGCATTGCTGCCGGTCCTTCGAAGGCCAACGCCTTGCGTGCGGTCCTGCTCTCTGGACTCGTCACGTCCGTCATCACCGATTCCGGAGTTGCGACAACGTTGCTGACGCAGCAGTAGATCGGGAGCCGCGACGGCACCTCAACTCTCGAACGCTGTCCCTCCGGGAGGCCAACCGCGCCGCGTCTGGCGCTCTTCCGAAGCGCTCGGTCGCTCGTTTGATGTTGACATACACAGGATGTGGCCACTAGAGTCCATTTGATTGATCACATCGCTCATATGAGCAGGGGGGACATGAGATGGAGTACCAAGGAATGGGCCGATTGACCAGGCGTTTGAGGCTCGTGGTGGGGTTGTTCGTCGCGTTCGCGCTCGTTGCGGTTGCGTGCGGCGATGACGACGGAGGCGACACCGCGGCCGAGACCCCAGCACCTGCAGAGGAGCCCGCAGAGGAGCCTGCCGAAGAGCCGGCAGAAGAGCCTGCTGAAGAGCCTGCCGAAAGCCCCGTCGGTCTTGTGTCAACCGAGGACTACGTTGCGGATCTGGAGGCCGCCAACACGGACTTCACGATCGGGGTCGGCATTCTCGGCCTCGCAATCGACTTCCACGTGATCGTGGAGGAAGGCTTCAACTCTGCCGCCGCGGAAGCCGGTATCGACCTCGTTCTCCTCGACAACAACTACGACGCAGCCCAGGCAGTGGAGAACGCTCGGGCGTTGGTCGTCCAAGACGTCGACGCTGTTATCGAGTACCAGTGCGACGCGCCGACCAACGAGATCATCGCCGAACTCTTCGAGGAAGCGAACATTCCTGTGGTTGCGATCGACTGCCCGGTTCCTGGTGCGCCGTTCTTCGGTGGGAACAACACCGTTGCGGGGACGATCGGCGGCGAGGCCCTGGGCCAGCTTGTCCTGGACAACGGCTGGGATGTCGACTCGACTGCGTTCGTCTACCTTGACTTCACGCCCGCTGGTGAGCCGGCCGCGGCACGTCGCCAGGGTTACATCGACGGATTCACGAACGTGGTCTCCGGCTTCCCGGATGATCAGATATTCGATCTCGATACCGAGGGTACCGAGGACGCTCTGAATCAGATGAGGTCATGGATCTCGGGTCACCCCGAGTTCGACTTCATCGCGGTCGGATCAATCGAGGACGGTCGAGCGCTCGGGGCACATGGGGCTCTCGTCGGGGCTGGTCGCGAGGACTCCTCTGTGCTGGTAAGTCAAGGCTGTGACGGGACTGCTCAAGACTTCATTCGTGCCGACGATCCGATCTTCAAGGGATCGGTTGACTATGGCCCAGCGCTCTATGGCTTCAATACAATCTCCATCGCGCTGGACATCCTGAACGGCGACCCAGTGCCAGAAGAGTTCTTCGTCGATCATGTGAACTGCGAGGCCTCAACTATCGACGAGCTGTACCCAGCGAACTAGCACTATGCCGGTAAGGCTGCGCACGTCCGGCCAGCTCCCCCTCCCCTCCTGGGCTGGCCGGAAGTTGTGCGGATCGTGCGGGACCGAGAAGTGACGATCCGAACGGTTCTTCGGCTCGAGGGCCTAACGAAGTGGTATCCGGGCCAACTCGCGCTTGACGACGTGTCACTCGAGCTCCGCGAGGGCGAGGTCCACGCCCTGGTCGGCGAGAACGGCGCCGGAAAGTCGACGCTCATCAAGATTCTCGCTGGAGCGATCAAACCCGATGCCGGCACGATTGAGATCGACGGCAACATCGCCTCCTTTCACGACCCGTCGGCACCGCGCAAGCTTGGCTTTGCATTCGTCCATCAAGAGCCCCAGATCGCGATCAATCAGACGGTCGCCGAGAACGTGTTGCTTGGCGGATTCCCCACCCGGGGTATCTTCATCCGCCGACGAGCGGCGGATACTCGGGCCCGAGAGGTGCTCAACCTGTTCAGCGTCGATGTCGATCCTTCTCGCCCGATGTCTGACTTCGGAACCGCAACGCGCCGCGTGATTGAGATCAGCCGGGCCGTAGCCCAAGAGGCCAGATTCCTCGTGCTGGATGAGCCGACAGCGGCGCTACCACGGGCGGAACGGGCGAGGCTCCTGCAGCTGATCCGCGACTTCGCCAGCAGTGGGGGCACCGTGCTGTACGTCTCGCACCATCTGGACGAGATCCTGGAGATTTCCGATCAAGTCACGGCGCTGCGCAACGGCCGCTTTGCGGGTAGCCGGCCGCGGTCCGAAGTCGACAAGGAGACGGTAATCGAGATGATCCTCGGCGGACAACCGACAGCCAATAGAATTCCCGCCGCACTCGACTCGGCCGAACCCGTGCTCGCCGTGGCCGACGTAGCCATCGCGAAGGACGGCCCGAGGGTCAGCCTGTCCTTGCGCCGGGGCGAGATTCTCGGGTTGTTCGGGCGCATCGATGCCGGTCACGAACAAACTGCGCGTGCGGTCGCCGGCGTCGTCCGAGTTGCTGAGGGCCAGATGACCCTGAACGGCGAGTCGTACTCGCCGCATACGCCGCACGCCGCGAGAAATAGGGGCGTCGGGTTCCTTCCAGGCGAACGCAAAACCGAGGCCGTATTCGCCAACGCGAGTGTGGCTGAGAACATCACTGCCGGGAGCATGATCGGTGTCCATGGCCTCGGCTTGGTCGACCGAAGAAAGCGCAATACGGCGGCGTCACAATGGCGGGATAAGCTCTCCATCAAGGTTCCGAGGGTGAGCGAGCAGCTCAGCACGCTGAGCGGCGGCAACCAGC
>CALACD010000522.1 GCA_937890445.1 uncultured Acidimicrobiia bacterium
TTCCAATGCCATTCTTCGAGCACCTCGTCGGAGAACGAATAGCCGTAGGTGTAGCTCTCGGAGTCGAACCGTGCTCCTGGGTAGCGGTTCCAGAACCAGGTACCGCCGAGATCCTCACCACTCTCGAGCACCGTCGCATCCACGCCGGCATCGACCAGCTTCTTGATCTGATAGATGCCGGCAACGCCGGCGCCGATCACGATCACCTCATAATCAAGATCCGTCATGGGTCGAACGCTAGACGCATCCAGGTCCGGACGAGGATTCCGACTCGATCACGTCCAGCGTCGAGAGCCAGCCGCATCCCGGTCGAACAGGAACACCGTCGAACAGGGCGGATGTCTTTGGCGATCAGTACGTGGCGAACATGCGCTCGATCTCGTCGCGGTCATCGGTGACCGACAACGCCAGTGACAACAGCAACCGGGCTTTCTGGGGGGTTCAGATTGTCGGCGACGAGGAATCCGAGTTCTCGAAGGTTCTTGCTCAAAATGGTCCGACCGCTGCCGGCGCGGGTGGACTGCACCACCACGACTCCGTCGAGCACCGCCTGCTTCAGCACTCGCTCGTCGCCGGGTCCGCAGAAACCCGGAGCGAAGCCGGCCGAGATGATGCCCTTGGCCCCGGCGTCGACGAAGGCTTGGGCGGCCGTACCGTCGGATCCGGTGTAGGAGTAGGCGATATCGACACGCGGCATCTCGGTGGCCGTGCGAATGTCGAACTCGGTGTCTGGGGCACCCCGGCGAAGGGGCCGCCGATAGAACGCGATGCGGTCGCCGTCGGCATGCCCGAGACAACCGAAGTCGGGACTGCGAAAGGTCTGCATCCGATAGGTCGACGTCTTGGTCACCTCACGGGCCGATTGGATCTCGTCGTTCAGGACCGTGAGGACACCCATGCCCCGGGAATCGGGGCTGGCCGCAGTGCGGATCGCATTGAGCAGATTGAACCCGGCGTCGGTCGACAGCGCGCTGGACGGGCGCTGTGACCCGACGACCACGACCGGGATGTCCACCTTGACCGTCAGGTGCAGGACATACGCGGTTTCCTCCAGTGAAGCCGTGCCATGAGTGACGACGATCCCGGCCAGGTCAGGACGCTCGGCGACCAGGGCGTCCATACGCACCACCAGCTCTCGCCAGTCGTCGAAGTTGATCTCCGGGCTCGGAATCGCTCGAAACGGCACCGGGATCACCTCGGCAACCCGACGAACCTGAGGAAAGAGTTCGATGATCTCGTCCACGTGGATCATCGACTTGTTGGACACATAGTCGACCACATCGAGGTCGTGAGCACCCAGGGACGCAATCGTCCCACCGGTCCCGATGACGGCGACCTTCGGCAAGTTGGAGTTCATGGACCGGCACTACGGACGCCACACGGCGACAGCCTCGATGCAACCAACTTGTTCACCGAGTCGGACGATTGTTCACAAGGCGCCACGAAACCGAAACACAACCGAGCGACTCCGAGCCGGGGTGCTACGCAGTGACTCCCGAGTTGCGGCGTGCGATCAGCAGGAGAAGCCCGCCTGCGGCCAGAAGCCCAGCGCCGAACAATGGCATCGTGTCGGAAGCGCCTGTCAGGGGGAGCTCCTCCAGATCCTCGTCGACGAAGCTCAGCCGGAGATAGGAAACGGCGGCATCGATCTCATCAGAATCCAACTGTGCGCCGAAGGCCGGCATGCCACCCTTGCCATCGGTCACCGAGGCGACGTGCACCAATCGATCCGGTTGCTGGGCCGCAATGCCGATCAGGGGCCGCCCGGCGTTCGAACCCTCACCGTCGACGCCGTGACAACCAGCGCAGGAAGACTCATAGACTGCCATGCCGGCGTCGATCTGCGCAGGATCGTCACTCGTGCTCTGGGCCGACGCCGGTTGCGTTCCCGCCACCGCCACCAGGACCATCAGCGACGCTCCCACGCGCAGCGCGGCCGATGCCTTCGCCCTCCGGTACCATCTCGATTCCTTTGGCCGACCAACCTGATTGCTCTGCACCGCTGCTCCCTGCATGATCTCTGCTCCCTGTTGCCGGATCGGCTGGCGTATTAAATTAAATTTTTAAGCTAATGGCGACGCGGGCCGGAAGGCAAGCAAAAGTTCGTCGGCGTTCCTTGGCCAGAATGCAGGTCAGGCTTCGGTTCAGAGCCAACGTCTACCGCTGGCGGTTCAGGGATAGCGGAGCACCGGGCAATCGTCGGAGCCGCAGGGCTGACCCTGACGATGTTGGCGCAGGTGATCGGCGACCGAGCCCAACGACTCGGCGAAGACGGGCAGATTCTCCGGTTCGACCCGGTCCAGCAACAGTTCTCGAACGATCAGCGCGTGAGGACCGGCCGCCTGGGCCAGTACCTCGACACCAACCGGTGTCAGGACGGCCTCGACACCCCGGGCATCATCGGTCGCCGAATGACGCTCCACCCAGCCGCGCTTCTCGAGACGCTCGATCGTCTGGGTGATCAGGGGAGCCGAGGCAACCATCATCCGGGCCAGAGCCGACATTCGGAGCCCACCCCCGGCGCCGTCCAGCCGGACCAGGATCTCGTACTCTCGATGCGACATCCCGTGGTCGGTCACGAGATGCTGCGCCAAGACCTCCTCGAGCATTCGACCGGCATCGAGGAAGCTGGTCCAGGCCCGTAGTTCAACCGGGTTCAGGTGACGTCCGGTGCCGAAGTACTCGGTCACTCGATCACGCTCCTTCCCCGGGCTGTCGGTTTCCATCGGCTCTGTCGGCTCTCCGGCCGTTCAACTCACGTTACCTCTCCGATGGGATGGCTCGAGATCCGTCGCGATTTCGACAGCGACCACTAGGTTCCCGCCATGCACCAAAGCGACACGATCTGATGACTGCGGCCGAGGCCCTTCGGGACCTCTCGAACGAGTTGGTTGCGCTGCAGCAACCGATCCGCATCCTGGACAGCATTGCGTGGACCGACGACGTGGCCGAACGCTTCTTCGCCAACGGGGCCCAGGACCAGCCCGAGGTCAGCGCCAACTACTACTGGCAATCGAGGCCGTTGGGATTTCACCCCGCCAACCTGCGACGCGACCTGGCCGCACTTAGGTCACGTTGTCGCAAGCGACTCGGAGGAGCACCTGTCGAGGCGCTCCTGGTGGGCCGTGTCGATCAGTATCTGCGAGTCATCGACCTGCTGGAGGCTCGCGGCACCGCGAAGTTCAGCGGGATCTCTCACGAGCTCTACGGTGGCCCTCAGGACCACCTTCATCCCGGTGGTCCGACGCTGGCAAGTTTGGGGGAGGTGATGAACAGTGCGCTCCGCAGCATCGATTCGGGTGTCTGGGAACCCCCCAACGAACCGGAGTACTCGGCCCAGGAAGGTCAGGCGATCCTGACCGAACGACTGGCCGAACTGTTCGGCCGCGACCTGGTCCGAGTCATCGTCGACGACGGGATCGTTGCCGACGCCGCGGCCGGGAGCGACTACATCAAGTTGCGTTCCAACGCCCGCTTCTCCGAGCGGGATCTTCGGATGCTCGAAGTCCACGAAGGTTGGGTCCACGTGGCCACGACCTTGAACGGTCGGGGCCAACCCTGGTGCACATTCCTGGAGAAGGGAACTCCCTCCACGACCTCGACCCAGGAGGGTCTGGCCGTCTTCACCGAGATCACCACCATGTCGTCCACGCCGGAACGGCTCCGCAAGGTGACTCGACGCATGCTGGCCATCGACATGGCCGACCGAGGCGCCACCTTCCTCGATGTCTATCGATGGCTGATCGACGAAGGTCTCACCACCGACGAGGCGTGGGCATCCAGCGTGCGCGTCTTCCGTGGCAGCACCCCGACCGATGGGCCCTTCACCAAGGACCTCGTCTACAGCCGAGGATTTCTCGAGGTGTACGACTTCATGCGACTCGCCGTCCGCCGGGGACGTTTGGAGCGTCTGCCCCTGCTCTTCTCGGGAAAGGTCTCGATCCACGAACTCGGAATCCTGGCCCAACTGGACCAGGAAGGTCTGTTGTCGCCTCCGACTCATCTACCTCCTCACCTCAGCGATGTGAGTGCCATGGCATCGTGGATGGCCTATTCGAACCTCCTCAATCGCATCGACCTCGACCAGATGGAACTGCATCTGGTGCATGCCCTCGACTGACCAAGGCGACCTCGAGCGATGGAATCGTTCCGGCCGCCACCCTTGACCTACCATCGGGCCCAAGCAATCAAGGGGGCTTCGCCATGGCATCGGAAAGCATTCGACACCTCGACGCAGTGATCATCGGAGCGGGTTTCTCCGGCCTGTACATGAACTACAAGTTGCGGGACGAACTCGGACTCGACGTCCACGTGATCGAGGCTGGTACCGGCGTCGGTGGCACCTGGTACTGGAATCGGTACCCGGGGGCTCGCTGCGACTCCGAGTCCTACATGTACAGCTTCGCATTCGACCGCGACCTGATGCAGGAGTGGGAGTGGAGCGGCAAGTATCCGGAACAACCGGAAATCCTGCGATACCTCAA
>CALACD010000523.1 GCA_937890445.1 uncultured Acidimicrobiia bacterium
TGCCCCAGCCGCCCAAGGCGAACTCGACGGTCTTCGTCTTGCCGACGAGAACTCCGCCCGCGGCCAGGAGACGACGGGCGATGGTCGCCGATGTCGGCGAGATCTGCCCTCGCCGCTCGGCCGATCCGGCCGTCGTGGGGCGACCTCGGACGTCGACGATGTCCTTGAGGGCGAAGGGTACGCCGTGGAAGGGGCCGATTCGAGCTCCCGATGTCATCGCAGCGCTGGCGGCTCCCGCTTGGGTCAGAGCATGGTCGCGGTACACCTCCTGGAACGCTCCGAGGTGGGGATCGCGCTGCTCGATGGCAGCCAGGTAGGCCTCGGTCGCCGCGTTGGGATCGAGCGAACCGTCTCGATATCCGCGGGCCAGGGCAGCCACGCCGAGGGTCGTCGTCGAGCTCAACGTTCGGCCCCGATCTGCACCACGACCTTGGCCACGGCCTGACGTTCGTCCAGGAGACGGTAGGCGTCGACGCCCTGATCCAAGGGGAAGATCGCCCCGACGGGAGGTTTGACCACGCCGCTGTCGATCATCGGGAGCAGCTCGGCGTGGATACGACGCGGCAGCTCGGGATCACCGGCCACCGCCTCGCCCCATGCGGCTCCCACGATGCTGACGTTGCGCAGCAACAGGCGATTGACCTTGATCTCCGGGATCGTGCCGGCAGCGAAACCGACGACCACGAGTCGACCGAACCGCTTCAAGCAGCGAACTCCGTCCAGGAATCGATCGCCACCGACCGGGTCGTAGACCATGTCGACTCCCACCCCGTTGGTGAGGGCCAGGACATCGTCCTTCCATGAGTCGGAGATCATCACGATCTCGTCGGCGCCGACTGCACGGGCCACCTCGGCCTTCTCCGGAGTGGACACCAGCCCGATGATTGGCCCGGCGCCGATGGCCTTCGCCACCTGGATGCCCGACGTGCCGACCCCGCCCGATGCTCCCAGGACCAGCAACGATTCGCCGGCCCGCAACCCGCCGCGGTGGACCATGCAGAACACGGCCGTCTGGTAGTTCATGATCAACGATGCACCTTCGGCGAAGGTCAATTGGTCCGGGAGGGCGAAGACCTCTGATGGCTTGCACACCGCGACCTCGGCCAGACAGTGTCGAGTCCAGGCGCACACTCGATCTCCGGGTGAGAACCCCGACGAGGCCGGTGCCGAACGCACGACACCTGCCATCTCGATCCCGGGAATGAATGGCGGATCGGGCCGATACTGGTACATGCCCTTGCTCTGCAAGAGATCGGGGAACGAGACCCCGCTGGCAACGACGTCGACGACGACCCCGGTGCCATCATCGACGGGTTCGGGGACATCGACGACGGCAATGCCATCGGGACCGGTCAGGGACTGCACTTGGAGAGCACGCATCTCCTCAACCTAGCGATGCCGGAACGTACCGTGAAAGGCCGGACCGAACCGTGACGACACCGTCGAGAAAAAGGCAGATCGAGATGTGGATCGCTGCGACGTGCGCGATACTCGCGCCACGAGATGACACCGGGGCCGAGTGGCGCGATCGTGTATCGGGATCGCCGCCGGTTCCCAGAAGGGATGCGTTCGTCATGGTGGAGATCTGGCCCGTCACCGAAGACTTCGCGGCCGAGGTCGGCGACGTCGATCTGTCGCAACCGATATCCGACGAGGACTGGCAGACGATCGAGGACGCGTATCATCGCTACAGCGTGCTCGTCTTCCCCGATCAACACCTCGATCATGATCAGCATGCAGCGATCGCCAATCGATTCGGGGACATCGATCACTCGATGCAGAAGTCGATGAGCATCCGGGACGAGCGCCTGCCGAGCGCGATCGCCGACGTCTCCAACCTCGGTCCCGACGGGGACGTTCTCGCTGCCGACGATCGAATGATGGGCTTTCAACGCGGCAACCGACTGTGGCACACCGACAGCTCGTTCAAGCCGACGCCGGCCAACGCCTCCTTGTTGGCCATGAAGTCCATTCCCCCGGTGGGGGGTTTCACCGAGTTCGCCGACATGCGGGCGGCCTGGGATGCTCTGCCCACCGATCTCCGACATGCCATCGAGGGCCGGATCGCCATCCATTCCATTGCGACGTCTCGTGCTCGTCTCGGCTTCGAGATGACCGAAGAGGAGAATGGCAACTATCCCCGTGTGCCACAGGCCATGGTCCGGACCCATCGGGTCACCGGGCGCAAGTCGGTGTACATCGCCTCGCACGCCGGTGAGATCATCGACATGAATCGGGACGAGTCCGAGGAACTGTTGCGCCGCCTCGAGGACCATTGCACGCAACGCCAGTTCGTGTACGCCCACCGTTGGCGAGTCGACGATCTGGTCATCTGGGACAACCGTTGCACCATGCATCGGGGACGTCCGTTCGATGACCTGCGCTGGCGGCGCGACGCTCAGCGGGCCACGAGCTTGGACGTGGGACCGACCTGGCAACAAGAGGGTCTCGAACTTCCCGTCGCATTGGCCTGATCGGTGGCTCCCACCGTACGTTTCGGCGTCGTTCACGATTTCCGCAGCCCGCCCGGCAGCGACACGTCCTTGCAGGAGGTGTACGCCCAGACCTTGGACCAGATAAAGCTGGTCGACCAATGGGGGCTGGATCTGGTTTGGTTCACCGAGCACCACTTCCTCGAGGACGGTCACCTGCCCAACTTCGTACCGGTTGCCGGGGCGGTGGCCGCCATCACCTCCCGTGTGAGGATCGGCACCGACATCCTGCTGGCCCCCTTCGCTCATCCCATCCGACTTGCCGAGGACCTCGCCGTACTCGACCTGTTGTCGAATGGTCGTATGGACCTGGGCATCGGCATGGGATACGCGCCGCACGAGTTCGCCGGCTTCGGAGTGCCCCAGAAGAATCGGGTCTCCCTGACCGAGGAACTCATCCAGATTCTGCGGTTGGCCTGGACCGGAGAGACCTTCTCGTTCCACGGCAAACGCTACGATTTCGACGAGATCCGGGTCACGCCGCGTCCTGTGCAGGACGGCGGGCCACCGTTGTGGATCGCCGGCATGAGCGGCAAGGCGGCACTCCGGGCTGCTGCCTTCGGCACCAATTTGTTGCCGCAGGGTCCAAGAGACGTGGTGTTGGACCCCTGGCGTGATGCGGTCCGAGCCGCAGGTCGGGATCCTGCGGATCATCGGGTCGGCATCATTCGTTCCGTCTTCGTCACCGACGACCCCGAAGCGGATTGGGCCCGTCTGAAGGTCGCCGAGCGCTATCGCATGTCGATCTATGCCAGGTTCAACGCTGCCACTCCCGACGTTCTGCCCGCGCTGCGCGATCCCAGGTCGTCGATACCACAGGGTTGGCTCGTGGGCGACGAGAACCACTGTGTCGACGAACTCGTCCGCTACATCACCGAGTTCGGGATCACTGATCTGGTGACCTGGGGTGCCGGCCCGGGCTTTCCTCCGGTGGAGATGAATCCGTCGCTCGAGCGCTTCGCCACCAAGGTCGTCCCCCGAGTCCGCGAGCAGTTGGCCGACACGCACTGATTGGCCAGACCGATTGGCCGGGCCGGGGGCCAGAGGGCCATGCCGATCGGCACCAGGGATCCACCGTCGAGTCATGCTCTGGCCACGCCCCGTCTGTTGGCTAGGGTCTGGACATGCATGCTTGGGTGACGCCGCTTCTGACTGCGGTCTTCTCCCTTTGGGCCGGGCCTCCTGATGGTCCAGTTCTGCCCGCGCCCGAGCATGCGATCACCGTCTACCGCTACGCAGCCGCCACGGCCCCCTGCCCCCTCGATTGGCACACGCTCGGCGGAGTGGCGGCTGTCGCGTCCAACCATGGCCAGATCACCGCCGACGAGTCGACCGGACCGATCACGCTCGACGACAGCGGGAACACCTCGAGCCCGATCCTGAGCGAAGCGCTGGACGGGCAGGCAGGGCGGGCGCGCATCGACGACTCCGAGCAGGGCGCACTGGATGGCGACCGCGACTTCGATCGGGCTGTCGGGCCGTTCCAGTTCATCCCGGCCACCTGGGCCCAGTGGGGCCTGGATGGCAACGGTGACGGCACGCTGGATCCCAACAACGTCTGGGATGCCTCGGTGTCGGCGGCCGCGCTGCTGTGTGACCACGACGTGTCCGGCGATCTCGATGGTGCGCTGACTGCGTACTTCGGGACCGACGAGTACCTGGCATGGTTCCACCGGCGTGCCGACGAGCTGCGGGAGCCACGGACGATGAGCGGGGCCCT
>CALACD010000524.1 GCA_937890445.1 uncultured Acidimicrobiia bacterium
CTCGTTTCCGGCATTCAGCCACGCCGGCGCGGTACCCCCGGTTCGACCGGCCTGATAGGCAAGGCCCAAGCAGGGGAAGGCCTCGTTGTCGGCCACCCCGAACTCGAGCGTGCCGACGGTGGCCCAATCAATGGCTCCGTACGGGGTCTCGAATCGATCGGGATAGGCCAAGGCGTAGGCGATCGGCAGCTTCATCGTCGGCATCGACAGCTGAGCAATGGTCGCCCCGTCGGTGAACGTGACCATGGAGTGCACGATCGACTGAGGATGGACGACGACGTCGACGTCATCGAGCGTGATGCCGTAGCCCGCATCCCCCGCCGGGAGTCCGAACAGCTCATTGGCCTCGATCACTTCGAGCCCTTTGTTCATGAGCGTCGACGAGTCGATGGTGATCTTCGGACCCATGGACCACGTCGGGTGGGCCAGCGCCTGGCCGATGGTGACCGACTCGAGTTCCGCGGCTGCTCGACCCCGGAACGGACCGCCTGACGCTGTCAGTTGGATGCGATGAACCCGGGACCGGTTGTCGTTGGCCCGTAGGCACATGTGGATCGCCGCGTGCTCGGAGTCGACCGGCACCAGTTCGGCACCCGGGGTGCTCCGGGCTCGCTGCACGACGGGGCCAGCCGCGATGAGGGATTCCTTGTTGGCCAGCGCCAGTCGCTTGCCGGCCTCCAGGCAGGCCAGGGTCACGTGCAGACCGGCGAATCCGACGATCCCGTTGACGGTGACGTCGGCCTCGGCGGCCGTCTCGGCCATGGCCGCCACACCGGCCCGGGCTTCCACTCCTGGCGGGAGACCACGGCGGAGTTCGCCCAACTTGGATTCGTCGCCGATGACGGCGACCCGTGGTCGAACCAGATGGACCTGGGCTACGAGCTCGGCTACCGAAGAACCGGCGGCCAGCGAGTCGACGACGTAGCCGTCGACAGCATCCTCCAACACCTCGAGCGTCTGCGTACCGATGGAACCGGTCGAGCCGGCTATGGCAACCGTTGGCATACGAGCCCCGGTCGTCTCAGGCCAGCCCGAGTACGAGGGCCAGGTAGTAGGCCCCGGGCAGGACGAACAGGAGACCGTCGATGCGATCCAGCACCCCGCCGTGCCCTGGGAGCAGGTTGCCCATGTCCTTGACACCCAGATCTCGCTTGATCGTCGACTCGGTGAGATCTCCCAACGGGGCCAGGAGTCCACCCACGATGCCGAGGTAGAGCGCGTGGGTCAGATCGCCGCTGAACGGGCCGATCTCGAGCACACCCATCACCACACCGGCCGCGACGGCCGAGACGAAACCGACCAGCGTGCCCTCCCAGGTCTTGTTGGGCGACGAGCGATGGAACGGTCGACTCCCGAAGGCCTTACCGCCGGCCAGCGCACCGGTGTCGGACGCCACCGTGATCACGATGGCATGAACGATGATGCTCTTGCCATCTCCGATCAGCAACAGCAACGCAGTGAAGGCGGCCATGCCACCAATCCACGACACGCCGAGGAAGGTCAGTCCGAGGTTGAGGGCCGGACGCTGGGTGTCAGCGCCAACGATGTACCACAACGCTCCGAAGATCACCGTCAGGCCGAGCATGAGCGGGAAGGCCTGATCGCCGCGAGCATAGACGGCCAGCGGGAAGCTGAGCGTGGCCGTGATTCCCAACAGGGTGGCCGGGTGCAGACCAGCGCGGCGCATCGCATCGAACAGTTCGATGGAGGCCAGCACTCCAACGACCGTGATGAGCCCCAAGGCCCACAGATTGCCCGGAGCCCGGAATGCCCCCAGGGCAACGGCCGCCATCATCGTGCCGACGAGAATGGCCTGCGGAATGTTGCGTTCTCCGGATGGCTCCTCGTCGTCGGATCGCCGAGCTCCGACCGCGGCGCGGCCACCCACGGTCGGGGTCGAGCGCTGCGGGGCACCGGCCGCTGGTGGCAACAGGTCGCTGAAATCATCGTCGACGCCGTCGATCACGACGACGTCCTCGGGCTCGGAGGTGCCGAAGACTTCAGCCAGATCATCGCCCGCCCAGTCGGGGCCCTCACCCTTCCAACGAGGACCGGACAGTTCCTGCCAGACCTCACCGTCGGCACGTTCGGCCGCAATCACCCTGGGCACCGAACCGGTGGCCGGCTCGGTCCAATGGGGTAGCTCGGTCGGGGTGATCACATCGACCTCTGCGGTCGCCGGCCCGATCTCGTCGAACGACGTCTCCGGTTCGTCGCCGAACTCAGCGTCGGACCGTTGGATGGCGGTGGCCCCGTCGAGATCGATCGAGTCGTCGTCGATCCCGATCACCGGGATCGGTCCGAAGCGGTTGGGGTCGACCTCGGGTGGAGGCTCGAAGGCCTCGAAGATGCTGGGGACGCCGGACGAGATCGGCTGTGCATGCGGCGAATCGTTCGACCCTCGCTGCGTTCCGCCCGTCGTTTCGGTGAGATCACTCAATGCGTCTGTCACTTCCGCTTCGTTCGACAACTCATCGGATGTTAGGTCGTCGTCAGACATGTGTGCTCCCATTCGAGGCATCCGAGCGAGATTCTGTCGCCTCAGACTTCGAGAAGTTCCTTTTCCTTCTGCTCGAGTGCTTCGTCGATCTGCGCTTCGGCGGCCTGCGTGACCCGGTCGAGTTCGCTCTCCGCTCGCTTCAGGTCATCGGACGACATCTGGCTGTCCTTCTCGGCACCCTCGAGCTCGCGACGGGCCTCCCGTCGGATGTTGCGAACGGCGATTCGCCCCTCTTCGGCCATCTTCTTCACCACTCGAACGAGCTCCTTTCGGCGCTCCTCGGTCAGTGGCGGGAAGTTGAGTCGGATGGAGCGTCCGTCGTTCGACGGGGACAAGCCCAGGTCGGAGTTGCGGATCGACCGTTCGATCGAGTCCAGATTGGCCGGATCGTGCGGGGTGATCATCAGCTGACGGGCCTCGGGCACCGATACCGACGCCAACTCGACCAGACGCATGTCGACCCCGTATGCCTCGACCATCATGCGTTCGACCAGTTGAGGGGCGGCCCGACCGCTGCGAATACCACCGAACTCGGTCCGAGCGTGGGTGATCGCCTTGTCCATTCGCTCCTTGGAATCCTCGAGCACCATCTCGATCAACTCATCACTCATGACACAACCGTACCGATCGCCTCGCCCTCGACCAGAGCACGGAGGTTTCCTTCGCCCATCAGGTCGAACACGACGATGGGCAGGTCGTTCTCCATCGAATGGGTGATGGCGGTCGAATCCATCACCCGAAGATCCTTGTTGAGGATCTCGAGATACGAGAGGTGGTCGATCTTGACCGCGTCGGAATCGACGCGAGGATCGGCGGTGTAGATGCCGTCGACGCCACCGTGTGTGCCCTTCAACAACACCTCGGCGCCGATCTCGACCGCCCGGAGCGCTGCGGTGGTATCGGTGGTGAAGAACGGATTTCCGGTACCGGCGGCAAAGATGACGACCCGCCCCTTCTCCAGGTGACGGATAGCCCGACGCCCGATGTACTCTTCGGCGACCTGGGCCATCCGAATGGCCGACTGTGTCCGTGTGGGCACGCCCTTTTGTTCCAGTACGTCCTGGAGCGCCAGGGCGTTCATGACCGTCGCCAACATGCCCATGTAGTCGGCCTGGGCCCGGTTCATTCCTCCCTCGGCTCCGGAGATGCCGCGCCAGATGTTGCCGCCTCCGACGACGACTGCGATCTCGACTCCGAGGCCTCGGACTTCGGCGATGTCATCAGCGATGCGACTGAGCGTCGCGCCGTCGAGGCCGAACTCCTTGTCTCCGGCGAACGCCTCCCCCGACAACTTCAGGAGAATTCGTTTCCATTTCAGCTCACCAGACATGCCAGCTCCTCGAACCTGTTCGTGCTGCCCATTCTGCTGGCAGCCGATGATGTTGACGCCGAGCGGTTGTGCTCAGCCGATCATGGCGAGCGTGAAACGGGTCAATGTCCCGTCACCGATTCGAGACGCCACGGTCTCCTTCTCGCCGAAGACACCCTGCTCCAGCAGGACCTGCTCGCCGAACCATGCGTTCAGCCGACCCTCGACGATCTTTGCCCAAGCCTGCTCGGGCTTTCCTTCGGTCTTGGTGATCTCGAGCAGCGCTGCCTCTTCCTTGGCCACATCCTCGGCCGGAACCTCGTCGCGGCTCAGGTAGCGAGGTTTGGCGAATGCGATGTGCAGCGCGATCTCGTGAAGCTGCTCGTCGCTCAACCCGGTGCCCTCGACCAGGACACCGGCGGTGCCTCCGCCGTGCAGATAGGCATCGATCGAGTGGCCGTCCTGTGCCTCGTAGCGCACCACGGTGCCGAGCTCGATGTTCTCCTTGATCTCGAGCTTCATGTTCTCGAGTTCTGTGGTCTTCTGCGCCACTGCGTCGACACCCTCGGCCAGGACCAACTCGACCAGTTCGCTGGCCAGCTTCTGGAAACCGTCGGACTTGGCCGAGAAATCGGTTTCGGACTTGAGCTGAACCAGAGCTGCGCCGCTGGCGTCGGAGGCCACCATGACGACCCCTTCGGAGTTCTCTCGGTCGGCCCGGGTCAACGCCTTGGCCAAGCCCTTTTCCCGGAGCAACTGGGTGGCGGCCTCGAAGTCGCCGGCGCTGTCCACCAGCGCACGTTTGGCGTCCATCATGCCGGCACCCGTGGACTTGCGCAGTTCCTGCACATCCTTCGCGCTGAAGTCAGCCATGATTCTTTCTCGTTCTCTCGATGGTGGTCGGGGGGATCAGGATTCGGTCTCGGGAGCTGCCTCGGCAGCCTCTACGACTGGCGCCTCTTCGACAGCCTCAGCGGCCGCATCATCGGCAGCAGCCTTGGCCGCTGCTGCCTCGGCCTGGGCCGCAGCTACTCGGGCCTCACGAGCCGCAGCCTGAGCGGCAGCTTCTTCCCGAGCCGCAGCTTGGGCTGCCTCGTGCTCGGCGATCTGTTCGGGTGACCGCTCGACCGGGGTGGTCGGAACACCGTGCTTGGCTGCGTGCATGATCTTGCCTTCGGCAATGGCTTCGGCGATGACGCGGGTCATGAGCTGCGCCGACCGGATGGCGTCGTCGTTGCCGGGAATCGGGAAGGTGATCAGGTCCGGATCACAATTGGTGTCGACCACGGCGACGATCGGAATGCCGAGCTTGCGAGCCTCGGTGACCGCGATGTGTTCTTTGATGGTGTCCATGACGAACACGACGTCGGGCTGCTTGGCCATCGTCTTGATACCGCCGATGTTGCGGTCCAGCTTCTCCAGCTCGCGGCTGTAGCGAAGGGCTTCCTTCTTCGGCATCTCCTCGAAGTCGCCGGCAGCCCGCATGCGTTCGTATTCGAGCATCTTGCCCACTCGCTTGGAGATGGTCTGATAGTTGGTGAGCATGCCACCCAACCAGCGCTGGTCGACGTAGGGCATGCCGACCGACTGTGCGTTCATCTTGATCGGTTCCTGGGCCTGCTTCTTCGTGCCCACGAACAGAACGGTGCCACCGTCGGCGACCGTATCTCGCACGTACACGTAGGCCTTCTCGATCCGCTCCAGCGTCTGGACGAGGTCGAGAATGTAGATACCACTCTGTTCGCCATGGATGAATCGCTTCATCTTCGGGTTCCATCGACGAGTCTGATGCCCGAAGTGCACGCCGGCTTCGAGTAGCTGCTTCATGGTGACGACTGCAGTCACGTTGTTCTCCTGCGGTTGAAGGAACCCGACGCGCACCCGAGCGTTTGCTCCGGTGACCGTGGACTTGCGTCGAGCTCGTTGGTTGGTGATGGTGTTCGGAAAGGCTCCACGCGCTGCGACCGCGAAGGTCGAGTGCGCCTTTCACCTTATCGGCGCACGTTCAGGTAGCGACCAATCCCCAGGATCGTGGTTGCCAAGTCCTCGGTTGACGAGATCGTCCGGCTGGTCACCACCGCCCGCAGCACCTCGGGCAACGCCACGCAGCCCGGGGGCTTGCCTGCCACCGCAAGTGCCAGTTCACGGGCCACGACGGGATTGGCGGGCAGCTCGCCGTGTGTGGCCGGTGGATCGAGGACCGACGTTGGGACGATGACGTTCTCGGCGCCGGTCCAGATGGCGTGTTCGGCCGGGACCACGATGTCGGTGCTGCCTGCAATGGCGATCACGGCAACCCCCTCCGGTGGCGGACCGGGCGGGTACAGCGTCGCGCCGCCCACCTCGGCCACCTGGGTCACGGCGTCGGCGTCTCGAAACGGGGCAACCGAGTCGACCAGTTTCGTCACGGGGTCCGGGCCCGGCCACCCGCCGTCGAGGGCAACCGCCGTGGTCGCCAGATCCGTGCCCTGGTGGGGCGAAGCGATGGTGATCAGCACCTCGACGGAACCAGCCGCACCCCCGTGACGTTCGACCAGGATCTCCAGAGCGCGACGGGCCACCACTCCGCCGAGGCTGTGCGCGGCCACATCGATGGGGTGACCGGGCCGAAGGGCTGCCACGTCATCGAGGAGATCAGCCAGACGTTGCGCCGAAACCTCGATGTCCTGATAGGTATCGGCGGGGCCGTAGCCGGCGCCATCGTCAGCGACCAGGTGCGCGGTCAGGGACGACTCGGCGACGTTGTCGTGACCGAACGGGATCGGAGTGCAGCCCCCGGCGTAGCTGAACCCGACCACGTCGTCGTCGGCATAGCCGAGCGACCGGGCATCGAGATCGCCGATGGCGGCCGAACCGGTCGCCGATCCCAAGCCGGCGACCTGAACCAGCACTCGGTCTCGGCCTGGCGGCGCCACATCCACCGAGGCGTCCGTGCAGTCGGTGCGCTGCCACGCCAGGACTGCGCTGGCCATCGCCGTGGTCTGACCGCCGAGCGACAGATCGCGGGCAGCGTCGGAGACTGCCAACAACGGGTCGAGGGCCGAGCGATCTACGCCGTCTCGCCGAAATGCCGCTGGCGGCGTCACCCCGTCGACCAGGCGAAGTACAACCTCGGCACCGGCAATCAGGAGCGCTGGGTCGACGTAGGTGTCGCCGAGGCGGGCCGTCAGGTGGAAGCCGACGTCAGCCGTTGCCAGTCGTTGACCCCGATCCACGAACTGGCCACGGACGACCCGAGAGGAGCGAAGGTAGGCGTACGTGGATCGCAGCCCGTCCTCGTGATCGACCACGACGAAACGCTGCCCCCCGATCGAACCAACGAACGTCACCCGGCCTGCGTCCACGGCGACGACTGCCTCACCGCCCGAGGTTCCGTATTCGAGGCCCCGGTTTCCGGGCCCGAACCGGGTGGTCGGAGGCCGAAACGGATCCACCACCTCGACGTCCACGGGAGGAGACCAGCCTCGCTCCGCTGGGCCATCACCGGCTCGGGCCGGCGAAGTCGCCACCGGAATCAGACCCACGACCACCAGGCCTACGGCCACCACCATTCGGCGGCCGAACCGCCCACATCCTCGTCGGGCGCCCATGCCCCCGCCTTCCGTCCGAGCATTGTTCGGGGGAAGAAGATGGATTCGTTCGCAGCGAGTCCGAGTGAATCGCGTGAGGCGCGCTCAGGGCAGCGAACGCGCCCTGGCAGAATGGAGCCGACTAGACGGCTTCGCGCTCGGCCGACTGCAGTCGGCTTCGCAGTTGGAGGACCGCCTTGGTGTGGATCTGACAGACCCGACTCTCGGTCACGCCGAGCACATTGCCGATCTCCGACAGCGTCAGGCTCTCGTAGTAGTAGAGGGTCAGGACGATCTTCTCCCGCTCCCCCATCCGGTTGATGGCATCGCCCAGCAGTTGCCGCGTCTCGACCCGCTCGTACTGACCGCCCGGCCCGTCACGACGATCGGCCAAGGTGTCTCCGAACGACATCGAATCGCCATTTCCGAACGGCAGCATCTCGTCCAGCGCCACCACACCCAGCGAACTGATCTGGTTGTAGATGTTGTTGAGTTGGGTCATCGACAGATCGAGCTCCTCGGCGATCTCCTCGTCGGTGGGGGCACGATGGTGCAGCGACTCGAGTTCGCTCATGGCCCGCTCGACCGACTTCGCCTTGGCCCGCACCGACCGAGGAACCCAGTCGATGGAACGCAGCTCGTCGAGCACCGCTCCCTTGATCCGAGAAATGGCATAGGTCTCGAACTTGAAGCCGCGTTCAGGATCGAACTTGGTGATCGCATCGATCAGACCGAACATGCCGTAGCTGACGAGGTCGGCCTGATCCACGTTGTGCGGCAGACCAGCTGCGATCCGCCCCGCCACGTACTTGACCAGCGGCGCGTAGTACACGATGAGCTGGTCACGATCCGACTGCTTGGCGCGGTCTTTGTACCGCGCCCATGTCTCGTCGAGCTGATTTTGATTGTCGATTTCCGCCACTTGTCCCGCCAAGGTTTGTGGTCCGCCAGATGAATGAGCGGTTGAGGGCGCAAGGCCCTGCATCAACCGTTCCCACTCTCCGTCGGAGCCCAACCACTTAAAGTGAGGACTTGTGGAGGATTTCTGAGATTTGTTGGTGGACGTGACGGGCGAGACCGTTCGATATGCGGCAGAGACCGCCACCGTTTGCCGTCCGGCGCGAACTGCGGGGTCGATACCGAGAGCTTCGAAGTAGCGAGTACGGGCGGCGGTGGTCACGGTTGGCAACGGTAGCGGGGCGACCTCGGCTGGCGATCGACCCCTACAAGGACCGAGCAGAGCGACGGCCGACGTCAACCGGTCGATCATCGAGTTGAACCACCCAGATGGACCCAGCCTCCCTCGAGCCGAATCCGGCCCGCATCCTCCAGCGCTCGCACGCATCCCAGGACGCTCGTCACCGACTGACCGCTCAAGGCAACCAGGGTGTCGACATGCACCGGACCGGTCGCTGCCTCACTCAGCACCGCTCGGCCGATCTCACCATCACGAGGCATCTCGCTCGACCAATCGGACGAAACCTGCCCGGAACGGGCCGGTACCGGCGACGTATCGAGCCCCAACGCCGCCAAGATGTCGTCGACGTCGCGCACCGGCGGACAACCGTCGAACAGCAGACCATTGCTTCCCACCGAGGCTGCCGAGCGGACCGAGCCGGGCACCGCGAGCACCACGACACCTCGTTCTGCAGCTTCGTCGGCGGTCAACAGTGCGCCTCCCCGTTCGTGACTCTCGACGACCACCACCGCGCTCGAGAGTCCCGCCAACAGTCGATTCCGGGCCGGAAATCGCCATCGTTCGGGAGGCGCTCCCAACGGGGCTTCGCTCAGGATCAGGCCGTCGTCGGCCAACGCCGCCCACAACGCACGGTTCCCAGGTGGATAGATCCGGTCGAGACCAGCGCCGACCACGGCGACAGGTCGGCAGGACGGATGGGCTGCCTCGAGCGCCCCTCGGTGGGCTGCCCCATCGATGCCCAGGGCCAGACCACTGACCACACACACCCCGGCCGCCGCCAGGTCCTCACCCAAACGGGCTGCCACGTTTCGGCCGACCGAGGTGCATCGACGAGTGCCGACGACGGCGACCCGGTGCGGCACGGCCAGGGCATCGGGGCAGCCGAGTCCGAAGAGGAGAACAGGGGGCTCAGGGTCGTCGGTGAAGGGCCAGAGAGGATCGTCGGGCCCGAGCAGCATGATGCCGGCCGACCGGTGAGCGTCGAGGAGATCGCGGCCCGTGCCTCGGCCGATCGCCGCGAACCATTTCTCCAGCAGGGCTCTGGTGACGCCTGTCGGCGCTTCGGCCGCTACCACCGGCACCCGGCGTTGCCGCAGTGCCATGACCACCTGCTGCGGTTCGCCTTCGGACAACAGCCAACGGGCTCGGGCCGGGCCGAGCCCGGGCAGGTGAACGATCTCCAGCAATGCAGCCAAGGTTTCGTCGTTCACGAAATGCCTCCCAACAGCGGTTTGGAACGTAGGGACAGCGCCAGGGAGAGCGCCTGGGCGTCGATCTGCGGCCGAGCATCCTGCAGGTCGGCGATGGTTCGAGCGACGGCTCGCACCCGGCGCAGACCTCGTCCGCTGAGCTCCCCGGCTCGTAGTGCGCGTTCGGCCAGGGCACGCGCCGAACTGTCGAGAGACGCGAACTGATCGATCTGGCTCGAACTCAACGCTGCGTTGCAACGCACCCCTCGATCGGCAGAGACGGCCCGGGCCTCCGTCACCCGTCGGGCTACCTCGACGGATGGCTCCTCCTTACCTTCGGTGAGGAGGAGCAGCGCATCGGGTGCGAGCACGTCGATCCGAAGGTCGAAGCGGTCGAGCAGAGGCGCCGAGAGCCGGCGGGCGTAGCGAGACCGAGCCGCCTCGGAACAGCGGCACGACCCCACGGTTGTGCCCTCGCCACACGGGCACGGGTTCATGGCTGCCACCAGTTGGAAGCGGGCCGGCATCGTCGCTGACGCCGCCGACCGACTGATCCGGACCACACCGTCCTCGAGCGGTTGGCGCAATGCCTCCAACACGGCCACCGGGAACTCGCCCAGCTCGTCGAGGAAGAGAACCCCGGCATGAGCCATCGAGATCTCCCCGGGCCGAATGGCCGAGCTCCCACCACCGATCAAGGCAACCGACGACGCAGTGTGGTGGGGCGCACGGAACGGCGGCCTTCGCAGCAACCCGCCCGCGGGCAGTCCCAAACCCGCCACCGAGTGGATCTTCGTTGCCAACAACGCGTCATCGGGCGCCAGATCGGGCAACAAGCCCACCAACCGACTTGCCAACATCGTCTTGCCCGAACCGGGTGAACCCACCATCAACAGGTGGTGACCTCCTGCGGCGGCGACCTCCAACGCCAGGCGCGCCATCGGCTGACCCCGCACATCGGCCAGATCGAACACTGGCCCTGTCCCGACGGCGACCTCTGACACCTCCACCACCGGTGGCAACGGTCCGTCGCCCCGCAACCCGTCCACCACTTGCCGCAGGCACGAGGCCGCCCGCACCGAGCCCGGCCGGATCACGGCCGCTTGCTCAGCCCCTCGCTCTGCGACGATCAGATCGGTGCACACCACCGCATCCGCCAACCCCACAAGCCCCTTCACCGGACGCAACGAACCGTCCAATCCCAACTCCGCCACCGCCCCCACCCGAGCCAACTGCTCCACGTCCACCTGTTTGGATGCCGCGAGCACACAGAGTGCAATCGCCAGATCCAGACCTGCCCCGACCTTGCGTACATCGCTCGGCGCAAGGTTCACGGTCACCCGTTCCATCGGCCACGTCAGCCCCGACGACAGGATGGCGGCCCGCACCCGATCACGTGCCTCCCGACACGATGCGTCCGGCAATCCGACGATCGTGAATCCTGGCAAACCGTTGCCTGCATGCACCTCCACCCGCACCGGGTGTCCTTCGACACCCAACACCACGGCCGACGACATCGACGCCAACACCACGTCCACCCCCAACAAACCCGAACGTTCACCGAGGGGCCCAGCCACCTGAACCGCCGAACCTAACGCCAGCTGCGCTGTCCAACCCCACAACCGTCAACTGGCGGCACATACCGACGCCAACGGCCGCCACCGCCGCCAGAACGGCCAGGCCCTGGTGTCATCGGGCCGGCGCCGGCCCACCGACACCGATTGCCCAGGAGGGCAAGGGCCGCGATACTGCTGCCTCTCGTGCTCCCGTGAAAGGCTCGACCTTGTCCACAGAATCCACCAGCCAACTGACCATCGACGACGTCGCACGCAACACCGCAGCGATCCTGGACGAGGTGGAGAAGGCGGTGGTCGGGAAGCGATCGGTGCTCGAGCTCATCATGGCCGGGCTCCTCGCCGACGGCCACGTGCTGTTGGAGGACGTGCCGGGCGTGGCCAAGACGTTGATCGCCCGCTCGTTGGCCACCGTCACCGGTCTCGCATTCTCCCGGGTCCAGTTCACGCCGGATCTGATCCCGTCCGACCTCACCGGTGCCCTGATGCCGGGCCCCAACGGATCGCCGGTGTTCATGAAGGGCCCCTTGTTCGCCAACCTCGTGTTGGGTGACGAGATCAACCGGGCGCCGTCCAAGACCCAGGCTGCCGCCCTCGAGGCAATGGAGGAACGGCAGGTCACCGTCGATGGCGAGTCCCACCAACTCCCGAAACCCTATTTCCTCCTGGCCACGCAGAACCCGATCGAGACCGAGGGCACGTATCCCCTCCCCGAAGCCCAACTGGATCGCTTCCTGTTGCGAACCGGCGTCGGTTATCCCAGCCCCGAGGCCGAACGAAATCTCCTGCACCGTCGCCTCGATCGCGGGACCGACCAGCCAACCCTCTCGCCGATCACCGACGCCGACGGCATCCGAGCCATGCAGCTGGCGATCGAGTCCATCGAGGCCAGCGCCGACATCGTGGACTACGTGGTGAACATCATCGAGGCAACGCGAGCCCATGATTCACTCGAGGTCGGGTCCAGCCCTCGGGGCGGTCTCGCGCTGATCAAGCTTGCCCGAGCAACAGCGGCCATCGCCGGCCGCACCTTCGTCACTCCGGACGACGTCAAGTCCTTGGCCGTGCCGACCCTGGCCCATCGACTCGTGCTGCGCACCGAATCCTGGGTGCGGGGCGTTCGTGAGGCCGACGTGGTCACCGACTGTGTACAGAAGGTGCCCACTCCGGCCTCGCTCAGCGACGCCGACCGGGCCGCAGCCGAGCTCTGATCCGAGCCCACGGCCCAACCATGATTCCGCCCCGATGACTCCCACACCATGAACCGTCAGATCAGCCCCCGCTACCTGGTCGTGGTCAGCCTGGCCTGTGCCGGGCTGCTGCTCTCGGTGATCGCTGGTTTCCCCTACCTGGCCCTGCTCATCAGCCCGCTGGTCGCGCTGGCCCTGATCGGGGCCGCCCTGCACCGTTGGCCCGATCTCGACATCGAACTGATCGTTCCCGACCGCGTGGTGGAGGGTGACGAGATCGACCTGATGATCCACGCCGGCTCCCGGGTCGGGGTTCCCTGGCTGATGCTCGACCTCGAACTCCCACCTGACCTCGAACCGATCCAGGGCACGGCACGGACCATCATCACCATCGCGCCCGGGCAGTTGGTCAAGGTCAAGGTGCCGGTCCGGGCCGTTCGATGGGGCGTAGCCCAGCCGGGTCGTGTCGTGGCCACCGGGCGTGATCGGCTCGGTTTCTTCGTCACCTCGACCGTGCATCGACCGACCAAGCCCATCCGGGTCCATCCACGCGACGGCGCCCGCCACACCGTGCTGCGCCCCTCCCGTCTGCGCGTCCGTGCCGGCAACCACCGGTCCCGCACCCTGGGTGAGGGCTCCGACTTCGCCGAGATTCGCCCCTATCGTCGCGGCGATCCGCAACGTTCGATCAATTGGCGGGTCTCGGCCCGCAAGGGATCGGACTGGGTCACGGTTCGCCACCCCGATCGGTCCGGCGACTTGGTCCTCCTGCTCGACACGTTCCGCGACATTGGTCCCCTCGGTGATCGCCTGGTGCAGCGAGCGGTACGAGCCGCCCTGGGCCTGGCCGAGAGCAACCTGGGCAAACATGACCGGGTCGGACTGCTCGACGTGGGCCGGAACATCCGCTGGTACCGCCCTCGGCTGGGTCGACTGCACGAAGCTCGGCTGATCGACGCCCTGCTCGACACCCAGGTCGAGCCGGGGCTCCGGGCTCACGACGTGAGTCAACTGCCGCTGCACGACCTCGATTCGGGCACCCTCATCGTGTTCATCAGCGGCCTGCTCGACGAGGTCGCAGCCCAACTTCCCATCGAGCTTCGCAGTCGCGGCCATGAAGTCGTCGTTCTCGAATGCAGCCCTGACGCCCACCATCAGCCCAAAGGCCGCAACGCCGAGCTGGCGACGAGGCTCTGGCGACTTCAACGGGCGGCTGAACGCAAGTCCATGATCGAACGGGGCGTCGCCATCGTGGAATGGAAACCGGGCGACCCGCTCGAGCTCCCCATCGCTGCCCTCGAGCGCCGACCGGCGGCATTCCGATGACGGTCACCAACATCACCACGTCAGGTACCCGTCAGCTGGCCGTGTTGGCCACGGTTGCGGCCATGATCTCGATGGCGGCGCTGTTGCTGGGTTCGGCTCTCGCCGGGCTGACCACGGAGAATTCGGGCATCGTGATCGTGTCGATGGCTGCCATCTTCCTCGGCTTCACGCTCGGCACCGGCTGGGTTCCCGGGCTCTACTTGTCCATTCTGATGGTGCTCATCGGCTCGATCTTCGTCGGGGACGAGCTTCGGTTGCCACGAGCGGTGGTACTGGCGCTGACGATCATCGTCGTCCACGAGACCAGCCGGTTCTCCCTCGACACCCGTCAGCCGACCCGACTCGGAGCCGGGCTCCTCCTCCGGACCTCGTTGGGTGGCGGTTTGGCGCTGGCCGTCGTGGCCATCGGGGCCTTCACCATCGATGCCATCACCGGGCAGGGAACCGGCCTCGTCTGGGTACCGATCGCCATCGGCGCGGCCGCCGTGCCCCTGTACGCAGCTCGCATCGTCGAAGTCCTCACGGCGCGCGTCGGCGTGTCCCCCCTGCTTTCGGGGTTCGCAGGGGCCGCAATCACGGTATTGGTCGTCGCAGCCGTCGCCACGGGCGCCCAACATCGTGAGGGTGTCACCGATGGACTCGGCGGCGACAGCTCGACCGCTTCGGCCGCCGTGACCGGTGAGCCGGTGCCCGATTCGCTCTCGACCGATGCCGTCTCGGGCAGTCTGGCCACCCTGATCGGCATGTTCGTTGCGGCCGGCATCCTCGGGCTTCTCTACGGGGCGTATCACCGCCAGCAGTTGCTGCTCGAGCAGGACGACATCGTGCTCGATCTGGACGATTCCCGGTTCGCGTTGTCGCTCCCCGATGGGGCCGAGATGGAAGACGTCGGGCTCGACGTGGAAGCAACCACGGCCCTGTTGGACGACCTTGCCGTCGATCTCGATGCCGAACCGGATCCGGGCCGTGCCATCCGATACGCCTACGCTCGGGTCGAACAACAGATGACAACCCTCGGCGTCGACCGGGGCGAGAGCGAGACCGCTCACGAGTTCATGGCCCGGGCTCTGCCGATTCTGGGAGAAGGCGGGTCGTTGGGTGCTCTCACCAACCTGTTCGAACGGGCCCGCTTCTCGGACCTGGCCGTGCCCGAGTCGATGCGAGACGATGCCCGGGACGTCTTGTCCTCCCTGCGCCAACAGATCGCTTCGGCACCTCGACCCGACCCCGAGTCCGAACCAACGCCACCACCGAACCGAGGAGGCAAGCGATCATGATCGTGGCTGCGGTCATCGTCGCCGTCCTGGTTCTTGGTTTCGGTACGCAGGTTCTGGCCCGCTACGTGCAACGCTTCGGTACCGATCTGCGGTCGGCCGGACCCTTGGTGGAGCTGCGCCGGGCCGAAGTCCCGACCATCCAACCGGCCGACATGGATCGGCTGGAGGGCATGGTGGCCGACGGACTGCTCAGCGATTCCCACCTTCGTCGAGATCTGCTTCCCCTGTTGCAGGACCTGGCAGCTGACGCCACACGGGGCCCGGTGACGATCGAAGCACCGAGCCGGCTGGGTCGAGCCAACTGGCTGGCCCGCACCCTCGACGACCTCGAGGACGGTTGGGGCATCGAGCGCTGACCGACGGTTGGTCGTGGCCTGCCGATCACCGCTTCCACCAGCCCGTCGGCAACGACCGGTATGCCATGAGCGGGCACCGCTGGGCAAAACATCCCAATCGGTCAATCGAACGGTCCGACCAGCCGAAGCCGAGACCGTGACCAAGCACTCCAACTTCCCCGGTTGGTACCTCGACGCCTCAACCCCCGGCAGTGAACGCTTCTGGAACGGCGATACGTGGACCGACCTGACTCGACCGGCCCCTCGGCTCGACGACTACTTCGGCCCCATCGAACCCCTTCTGCTCGGCATTCTCGGAGAGCAGGACGTGCAACCACTGATCGCCGAACCGACCTCGCTCGACGAGGTGTGGGATGGCTATCGATGCGATCGTCTGACCTCGACCGATCAGCTGACGGTCGACAGCACCTCGCGGGTATAGCGGACCACCGCTTCGATCTCTTCGTCCGACAGACGCCCGGCAAAGCCCGGCATCTGGTTACGACCGACTGCGACCAACGAGATCTGATCATCGACATCGGGATACTCGAGCAACAGGACCCCGTTGTTGATCTGACGACCTCGGCCACCGCCACCCTGGGCGCCATGACACGAGGCGCAACTCCTGGTGTAGATGTCTCGGCCCGCGATCAACACCGGGTCGCCGTTGGTGACCTCAGGGACGTCTTCTCCCGCGCAGCCGACGAGCAACAGCCCGGACGCCATCACCAGGAGCGCCGCCACCTTCGAACCGGCTCGTCGAAGCCAGGGATCGACCGTCATCGCCCCTCGAAGGTGGGTTCACGCTTTTCGATGAATGCCGCCACTGCCTCGCGGGTGTCGGCGGTCGTGAAGTTGACGGTCTGTGACCAACCTTCGGTGTCGAGCGCCTCGGACATGCTCTGGTTGATGGACTTGTTCAGCATCGCCTTGGTCTGAGCCAGGGCGATCGGAGGACCGCCCGCCAGACGGGTGGCCCAGGCTGCCACGAACTCATCGAGCTCGCCGTGGGGGATCACGCGGTTCACCAGCCCGATGCGTTCGGCCTCGGCTGCGTCGATGATGTCGCCGAAGAAGGCCAGCTCCTTGGCCCGGTGGAGCCCGATCAGTCGCGGCAACAACCAGGTGCCACCGAAATCGACGCTCAACCCTCTCCGGACGAAGATCTCGGAGAACCGGGCCTGATCGCTGGCCACCACCAGATCGCAGCCCAGGGCCAGGTTGCAGCCTGCGCCGGCAGCCACACCATTGACCTTCGCGATCGTCGGCATCGGCAGCTCGTGCAGCCCGAGAGCGATGTCGTGGATGTGGCGCATCGCCGCCAACTGATGACGTCGAGGTCCGTCGGAACCACCGCTCAGGTCAGCGCCGGAGCAGAAGGCGCCATCGGCGCCCGTGATCACGAGAACCCGGACATCCGGGTCGTGGCGAACAACCTGGAACGTGGCCAAGAGCTCCTCCCACATGGTTGCATTGGCCGCGTTCTTCTTCTCGGGCCGGTTCAACGTCATCGTGAGTACGCCATCGTCGCTGCGATCGAACAGAAGCGTCTCGGCGCTGATCAAATCCATGACCCAGACCGTATCGCTCCCGTTCCGACCCCATACTGCTTCCATGGGCTTCGATCCGAGGCGGGTGCACAAACGAACCAACTTCGACTACTTCTTCGTCGCTGCTGCGAGCCTGGCCGCCATTGGCCTGGTCGCCTGGGCGCTTCTGGGTTGATGCCGGCTCGCAAACGTGCCGCCGAACGCAAGCGGAGAACGCAAGCGGCGCAGGTCCCCCCCACGACCCGGGCTGGGAAGCGATCGGGACGCAAGCCCCGCAAAGGCCCCAAGAGCCTCCCCGACCCGTCGGATCACGAGGAGTCGACGACCCGCTTCGTGCAACCGTACGAAGCGACCAAGGACTATCTCTGCCCCGGGTGTCGGCGCGAGATCCCGGCCGGAACCGGTCATCTCGTGGCAGTTCCCCCCGAGCAACCCGACCTCCGACGCCACTGGCATCGAGGATGCTGGGACAATCGAAAGGACCGCCGATGATCCCCATCCGCAGGCTCGTCGTCGGTGTCGGTCTGGCCATCGTCGTGGTGCTGGCAGCCGTCGCCGGTCCGTCGCCGGTGCGGGCCCAGGATCGCCGTCCCGCCGACTTCGACTACGTGGCCCACCTCGACGAACTGACCGACAGCCATGCGCGGGTGCTGCGTCTCTACTGGACGGCCTTCGACCGGCCCCCGGACGCCGCCGGCGCCCTCTACTGGATCGATCAGGTCGAACGGTGCCGCAGCCTCCACCACATTGCTGCCTTCTTCGCGGCCAGCCCCGAGTTCACGACCACCTACGGCGCGCTCGATGACGACGGGTTCGTCGCCGTGCTCTACCGCAATGTCCTGGATCGAGAGCCCGACACCGCGGGGCGCCGGTACTGGGTCGACCGTCTGACCTCGGGTTCGGTGACCCGTATCCGGATGATGCTCGACTTCTCGTTCAGTCCCGAGTTCGTGGCCGACCATCGTCTGCCGTCCGACGGCGTACCGGGCCGACCCTGCCGAGGCCCCGTCCCGTCGGGGGGCGCCAGGACCCAGTCGTTCTCGGTGCAGGACTGGCTGCCGTTCGCCATGGTCGGACCCGTCACACTCCACCTGCCGGCGTCGGCCGTTGCTCTGGTCGGCTTCCACCAGTCGACCCACGACGGCGCTCAGGCCATGACGGCGCTCACGGTCGACGTCCCGATGCGCACGATGGCCGACCGCAACCGCGACACCGACCGACGGGGGGCCGCCGATCTACCCGTGCACCCCCTGGCCGAGATCCGAAGCCCGGTCTCCGGCACCGTCTTGCGGGCCGGCGGCTATGTACTCTACTGCCGCTACACCGACGACTTCGCGGTGATCGAGCCCGATGATCGACCCGGTTGGGAGGTCAAGGTCCTGCACCTCCGAGGAGTGGCGGTGCAGGCCGGCGATCGCGTCGAGGCCGGGGTGACCGTCCTGGCCGCTGGGGCGACCGTGTTCCCGTTCCGCTCCCAGGTCGATGCCTTCACTGCCGAGCCGTCGTGGGGTCACGTTCACCTCGAGGTCGTCGACCCCTCGATCCCGGATCGCCCCTCGAGCGGCCCGGGCTGCTCGTGAACCATGATCGGTCGTCGAGCCTGGCTGATCACGGCCGCCGCCACCAGGGTCAGCACACCGGTGAGCACGAAGGGCGTCCGATATCCACCGGTTGCATCGACCATCAATCCGACCGCGATCGGACCTCCTCCGGACAACACCTGCCCGACCGATGACGCCATGCCATACACGGTGCCGAAGCTCTGCATGCCGTAGATCTCCCCGACGAGGAGCGACTGCATCATGAAGATGTTGCCCATCGTGAAGCCGAAGATCAGCACCATCGCCATGTTGAACCAGAGGTTCTCGTTCAACTGCAACAACAACACCACGATCGCCTGCACCACCACCAGCGACACCGTGATGAGTCGTTTGTCGAGTTTGTCGGCCACACCGCCGACCACCAGCCGGGCCCCGGCACTGCCCAGGGCCGTGATGCTCACGGCCAGAGCTGCCGTGCTGTTGCTGAAGCGAGTCTGGAGGAACGCGATCTGGTGGGCCAGGAATCCGAGCTGGCACAACAGCACCAGCATGAAGCCGATCAGGATGGCCCAGAAGGCACGGGTCGCCATCACTTCGTGACGGGTCCACACTCGCTGTTGACTGTCGAGTTCGGCAGCCGAGATGGCAACCGACTCCCCGTCGGCGACCAGTCCCATGGATCCGGGCGAACTCGACAACACCAGCAACGCGGGCGGGAGTGCGATCACGATCACGATCACGCCGAGCAACGGCGCAGCCAACTCCAACCCGCCGGAATCGAGGAAGGACCGTCCCAGTGGGGCGAACAGGGCGCCACCCAGCGAGATGAACGAGAAGGCGACGCTCATCGCTCGGGCCCGACGGGTGATCCACCAGCGAGTGAGGATGGCGCTGACCGGGGTGTTGGCCGACATGGCGAAGGCGACGGCCATCACGGTGTAGACGGCGAACAGTTGCCACGGCTCGTTGATGCGGCCGACGAGGGCCAGGCTCGTGCCCATCAGGATCACCCCGCCGACGATGAAGGTCCGGGGGTCGTAGCGATCGACCAGCGGTCCGATGAACAGTTGAGCCAGACCGTTCATGGAGAAATAGAGGCCGGTGGCTCCAGACACCACGGCCGTGGACCAACCGTGGGTCTCCTGGATCGGCTGGAGGAACAACGGTAGGACGTAGAACCCCACACCAACGGCAACGAACAACACCATGCCACTCCCGAACGTGACCCACCACCCGTAGAAGACTCGGGATGGCAGCATTCGAGCGGCGACCGGACGTTCGGGCCAGGAGGGAAGTCGAGTCACCGCGGCACGCTACCGGAGCGATCCGAACCCAACCACTGCCAGGCAGGTCAGGCACGACCGTCGACTAGGCAGTGGCGACGATGGCAATCTCCATGCGCCAGGCGGCCTGGGCCAAGGCCGGCACGGTCACCAGCGTCGATGCCGCTCGATGCCCACCGAGGGCGCTGTCCCGAGCTGCCATCACGGTGGCCAGGTCCTCGCCCACGACGACGTAGGTGGTGACCGAGACCACGTTCTCCGGAGCCATGTCGGCCTCGGTCAGCAGCGCCGACAACGTCCCCCAGATGGTCTCGGCCTGCTCGGCCAACGACTCGGGCACCGAGCCATCGGGTCGGGTCGGCACCACACCCGAGGTGTGCAGCATTCGGGTCACGTGCTGCGACAGCACGGCGTGGGCGTAGTTGGCGGCCGGTGCCGCCAGGCCTTCGGGTACCAACTCGGTTCGCATGCCGCCGATCGTGCCACGAGCGGACCCGGATCCTCGAACCGGAGGGGAAACGTGTCACACCGGAAATACTGTGGCCATGAACGAACCCACTGGAACGCTCGACCTCTTCCGACTCGATGGCAAGGTCGCCATCCTGACCGGAGCCAGTTCTGGTCTGGGGCATCGCTTTGCCCGGGTGCTGGCCGAGGCTGGTGCCGATGTCGCCCTGGCGGCCCGTCGGGCCGACCGGCTCACCGATCTGACCGACCAGTACGAGAACATGTTGGCCGTCCCCTGTGATCTGACCGAGACCGGAGCGCCCGATGGGCTGGTGGCCGCCACCATCGAGCGGTTCGGTCAGGTCGACATCGTGGTCAACAATGCCGGGATCTCTCGCGTCCTGCCCGCCGTCGAGGACGACGTGGACGAGTTCCGACGCGAGATCGAGATCAACCTCGTGGCACCCTATGAATTGGCCCGCAAGGCCGGGAAATGGATGCTCGACAACGAGCGCCCCGGTTCGATCGTGAACATCGGATCGGTGCTGGGGGCCGTGGCCGGAGGTCGGCTGAAAGTCCCGGGCTATTCGGCAGCCAAGGGCGGCCTCCACAACCTGACGCGGGAACTGGCCTCCCAGTGGGCTCGCAAGAACGTTCGCTGCAATGCCATCGCCCCCGGTTGGTTCGAGACCGAGATGAACTCGGGCATGTTCGGCACCGATGGGGGCATGAAGTACATCACCGACGGCGCATTGATGGGTCGGCCCGGATACGAGGGAGAACTCGATGGCGCGTTGTTGTACCTGGTGTCGGACGCCTCGAGCTACGTGACCGGACAGGTCCTCTTCGTCGACGGAGGATGGACCGCGGTCTGAGTCGACAGGAACTGCCGGAGGCGCCATCGCGGTGGTGGCTTTTCTGAGCGCCACTTCGACCACTCCCGCTACGATCCTGTCTTCCGATGTACGTCTACCTGATACGTCACGCCCATGCCGGTTCCCGGGTCGATGGAACACGTGACCTGTACCGTCCCCTGTCCGACAAGGGTCAACTCCGGGCCGGTGAACTGGCCTCCATGTTGGCCGGGAAGCCGATCACCAGGATCCTCTCCAGTCCGGCGACCCGCTGCACTCAGACCGTCGGGCCGTTGGCCGCAGCGACGGGAATCGAGGTCGAGGAGTTCCGGGAATTGTGGGAGGGCTCGGGCATCGACGACGTACTGCTCCTGATGGAGCAGCACACGACCGGCGATCTCGTCGTGTGCTCCCATGGTGACATCATTCCCGAGCTCATCGATTGGCTCGGCAACTCGGGAACCGAGGTCCGTGGCCACGGGTGCGAGAAGGGCTCGGTCTGGATCCTCGAACGAGTGAAGAACGACTGGGTCTCGGCCCACCGTGTCAAGAAGAAGGCAACCTCGATCGCCTGACACGGCGGCCTCGATCGCCTGACACGGCGGCCTCGATCTGAGCAGGTCGGTCTCAACAGTTCAGGCGTTGTGACAACGGGGTCACGAGTTGTTCGATCATGGGTGGCGGGCCCAACGCCAGCAGATCGGTCAACTCCTGACATGCCCGGTCGGTTTGACCCTGCCGTTCGAACACGATGGCACGGAAGGCTCGAGCGTCGGGGTAGGTCGAGTCGGCCTCGACCGCACGATCCAGAAAGGCTTGACCCGAGACCAGCAGTTCGTCGGCCACCTCCGTTTGACCCGAGTCCCGTGCCGTCCCTGAGGCCAGCACCACGTACCAACCCCGGTAGGCCAGCGCTTCGACGTTCTGTGGATCCTCGTCGAGGACGGTGTCGAAACAACTCAACGAGTCGACCAGCGTGTTGGGGTCTGCTCCCAACTGCTGGCATCGCAATACCCGGTCCCGCATCGACTCCGACACCGAACCCGTCAACTGGTCGTTCACACCCCGTTCTCCCACGGCCCGGGCCAACAGCAGCCCGGCGCCCACAGCGAAGAGAAGCAAGGCGGCGACGGTCGCCAGTGACCGGCGACCGGCGAACGTGCGGGTGGACCGATTGATCGACCAGTAGTTGTCGATGGCGCGTATGGCTTCGGCCGCCCGCACCGTGTAGTCGTCCTTGAGTTCGAGATAGTCGGCTTCGTCGATGTCGCCGGCCCGGCGCTCGGCCTCGAGGTCGTCGATCGATCGCAGGAGGAAATCGCGCTCTTCCTCGAAGGCAGCCAACCGATCGGGATCCCGGCTCGAGGCCGACCTCGAGGCCGACGCGGACCTGGTGGACGAGTCGCTCACCGGCCCGATCCTTCCTCGGGGTCGCGGTCGTCCTCGGACGAAAGCGAGGACCGGGCTGATCGAACCAGTTCGATGTCGTCATCGGTTGCGGTGCGACTCGAGGAGTTGTCCCGTCTCACCACCATCGCCACACCGGCGGCGCCCATCACGACCACGATCACGGGCAGAATCCAGATGAGGCTCGAAAACCCCTCCGATGGCGGCGTGAGCAGGACATCGGTGCCGTACGAGGCGATGAGGCGGTCGCGAATCTCGGCATCGGTGGTTCCCTTGCCGACTTCGACGCGCAGGAAATCCCGAATGTTGGCCGCCACCGCCGCGTTCGACTCGGCAACACTCTGGCCGTCGCATTCGGGACAGGCGTAGATCTCGCTGAGGGCCTGAACCCGATCGGCCTCGGTGGCCGGGCCGGCATCGTCCACGGCGGCGAGGACCAGCACGGCGATGGCGACGAGCCCGAGGCCGATCCAACTGAGGAGACGACTTCGGCTCACGGTCTGGCGATCTCGTTGACGACGACCTCGGCGGTGACTCCACTGATCACGTGCCCGACCACGACTCCGTTGGGATCGATGAGGAAGCTCTCGGGAACCCGCCGAACCTGGAAATCGACGACGGTCTGCGGTGCGGTCAGCACCGGCCAGTCGCCACCGAGCTGATCGAACAGGTCGGCAACGTTCTCCGGGTCGTCATCGAAGACGATCGACACCAGATCGAGTTGTCCCGTTTCGGCGCCCCACGTCTCCAACTCGACCAGATCCGGGTGCTCGGCAATACAGGGCGCACACCAGGTCGCGAAGAAATTGACCAACACCCATCGGCCACGTGACGCGTCGATGTCGAAGGTGTCTCCACTCAGGGTGGTTCCTGCGATGGAGGGCACACGATTTCCCAGAAGTCGGCTGCTGGACTCTTCTTCGTCACCGCCACTCACCGCCAGGAGCACGATCAAGGCGAACAACACGACCCCGACTGCGGCCGAGATGCCCCGAGCCACCGAACTCGACGGCCGGACATCGTCCGAGGTCATCGCCCGATGCTCGGCAACCGCATCTTCGGTAACCGCATCTTCGGCAACGTGGTCGTTGCTCATACGTCGGCCAGTTCGGGATCGGGATCGACCTTCTTGTCGCCCTCCTGACGGTTCCCGATCAGCGCCGAGACCGCCTCGGTGCCCCGACGGCGACGGCCCGGGAAGACGGCCAGCAACGTCCCGAGCGCCATCAGACCGCCGCCCGTCCACATCCAGCTCATCATGGGACGAAGGATGACCCGAAGTCGGATGGGGCCGTCGGCGGTCTCTGGTGGTTCGTCGAGCACCAGATAGACGTCCTCGGTGAACCCGGTGCGAACCGAGGGGGTCGCCACCCGCATGCCCTGCTGGTTGTAGCGGGTGATGGCCGGCGCGTACACGTCGTCGCCGTCGATCTGGATCTGGGCGAAGACTCGCTGGCGCCGTGGCGTCTCGTCGGCTCCTGCCTCGAGGTAGGTGAACTGATGATCACCGACGACGACCGACTCACCAGGCAGGAGGGTGGCGGTTCGATCGGTCTTGTAGCTCTCGCTGGCGGCCACGCCGACTGCGATGAGCACGACGCCGATGTGCACGATCATGCCGCCATTGGTACGACCGACCAGGCCCCGCCAGCCCTGGCGGCGAGTGGCCAGGATGAGCTGACGCAGCGCTGCGCCTCCGGCGAAACCACCGAGTCCGAAGGTGAACACCGGATACAGGCCCCGGCCGCCCAGGACGACAGCCAACAACATGGCGCCGACGCCGGCGACGGCCGGCCAGAACAGCCGTTCGGCCAACAGTTCGGTGGATGCCTTGCGCCATGGCAGCACGGGAGCCGACGCCATCAGGAACAACATGACGAAGGCGATGGGACGGCTGAGCGAATCGAAGTAGGGCCGCCCGATGGTCAGACGAGATCCGTCGAAGGCTTCCGCCAACAGGGGAAAGACCGTCCCGAGCAGTACCACGAAGGCCAGCGCGCCGAAGAGGACGTTGTTGGCCAGGAACGCCGCTTCTCGGGACCGGGAGGAGTCGATGGCACCCGGGGAACGGAGTCGATCGCCACGCCACCCGATCAGCCCGACACTGCCTCCGGCCACGATGCCGAAGAAGACCAACAGCCACGGCCCGACTGCCCCTTCGGAGAAGGCATGGACCGACTCGACCACACCGGACCGGGTCAGGAACGTTCCCAGAATCGTGAGCGAGAACGTCGCGCACAGCAGCGACAGGTTCCAGACTCGAAGCATCCCACGTCGTTCCTGGACCATCACCGAATGCAGGTACGCCGTGCCGGTCAACCACGGCAGCAGCGATGCGTTCTCGACCGGATCCCAGGCCCAGTAGCCGCCCCATCCGAGCACCTCGTAGCTCCACCAGGCACCGAGGAAGATCCCGAAGGTCAGGAATCCCCAGGCAACGACGGTCCATCGGCGAGTCTCGACCAACCACCCTTCGCCGACCCGACC
>CALACD010000525.1 GCA_937890445.1 uncultured Acidimicrobiia bacterium
GGCCGGGTTCGGCGATATCGACCGGGGCCGGGTTCGGTTCGAGGAACGCCACGCATCGATGGTAGGAGCCCGGCCTCAAGGCCGCATCGGAAGCGGTCGATGCCCAGTTCATGACTGCTGCCCCCCAGGTCCGAGGACAGCGGACGGCTTCGCGATTCCGGCTCACCTCGCTCCTCGCCGGCATCGTGCTCGCTGCGACGTCCTGTGGTGCTCGGCCGGTCGAGGTCATCGCCGGGGGAGCGGGACCGGTCGATCCGTCGATGAACGACGCGGCATCGTTCGACCAGACGACGACGACCTCAGTCGAGCCCAACGTGGCCTGTCTGGCCATGGTCGACCTGGTGTTGAGCATCAACGATCTCGCCGATGACGACGACAGCTGGACGGAAACCGTGATGGGTGCGGCGCCGGATGTCGTGCCGCCAATGACCGAGCTGCAGGCGTTGATCGACAAGGCCAGGGCGTCGGAGTTCGACATCGAGGACGATGCTCTCTTCGCCCACATCGAGGAGTTGATCGACCGGATCGACGACGGCACCTTCGACGCCTGCGGAGTTCCGTTCATGTCAGCAGTCTCCGTGATCTCCCTCGAGAGCACAGCCATCGAGCACGGAGCCATCGAGCACGGATCGATCGAGTCCCTGCCCTGCTTCGATCTGCGGCCGGACCGCACCCAGGACCAGGATCGGTACTGGCCGGTCGACTGCGACACGAACGAGCCCGTCTACTTCTCGCCCGACGGCTGGTCGACGTCAGAGTTCTTCACGGTCGACACGACCATCCCCTCCGCTACGACGGCGCCGCCCGTGACCGAATCGTGGGCCAGTGAACCCAGCGATCAGTTCACGACCACGATGCCGGCTCGGCCCACCCCCGATCCCGGCGTGGCCACGTCGGCGCCCGCGTGGGATCCCGGCGAGATTCCCGAGGGTCTGTTCCTCGCCGACACCTATCCGGGGAAGGCCGAGATCTTCGAATCCAACCCTCAGTTCGATCTGCTCGGCTACCTGGTCGAGGGCGCGCCCCGAACCACGGAGATCTGGATGGCCTTCCTGCCGCTCGAGACCATGGAGGTGCATCTGCACGCCGGACTCGGCGATGCCGACCTCGCGTGGGCCGAGCAACTGGCCCGCGACCAGCTGCGGGCCGAGACCCACACCTACACCGGTGCCTACGGCACGGCGACCGCCACCATCTACGTGCACGATGCAAAGGGTTGGGGCATCGTCTTCACCGAACGCGGCGTGCACTTCAAGCCGGTCGGCACCTACGGCTATCCCGAAGGCCTGGTGGTCTCGGGTATCTGAATCGGACCTGTCCGTGGCACCAGGACGAGTGGAGCAGGGTGGGACTCGGGCCCGGCGCGGTTCCGGTGGGGATCTGACCCCCGCTCCGCCGTCTGGCAGAATCGCTCATCGGCAGCACCTCCGGCCACGATCGCTGGCCTGGCTCCCCAGGAGAGAACCCATGAGCATCAACGTCACCTCGCCCGAATCGGTCGGCATGAGCAGCCAGCGACTGGCCCGTATCGCGCCGATCATGGAGTCCTACGTCACGGAGAGAGGCGTTGCCGGCATCAGCACGATGATCAGCCGCCGGGGCGAGGTCGTGCATTCCGAGCAATTCGGCTTCCGGGACAAAGAGGCCGGCCTGCCCATGGCCGATGACACGATCTTCCGGATCTACTCGATGACCAAACCCATCGTGTCGACTGCCCTGATGCTGCTGCACGAGGAAGGTCGCTTCCAGTTGGAGCACCCGGTGGCCAACTACCTGCCGGCATTCAAGACGACGAAGGTGCTGACCGACGACGGCAGCCTGGTGGATCAGGCCCGGCCCATGGAGATCCGCGAGGTGCTGATGCACACCAGCGGCCTCACGTACGACTTCATGGCCGACAACCCCGCAGCGGCCCTGTACCGCGAAGCGAAGCTGATGCATGATCCGACCCGATCACTCGAGGAAGTGATCGACACGCTGGCGACCCTGCCGTTGGCGTTCCAACCGGGAGCCAAGTTCCACTACAGCGTCGGCATCGACGTGGCGGCCCGATTGGTCGAAGTGATCTCCGGGCAACCCCTCGGTGATTTCCTGCGGGAGCGGATCTTCGCGCCGTTGGGCATGACCGATACGGCGTTCGGCGTACCCGAGGCCAAGCTCGATCGCCTGTCGGCCATGTACGGTCTGCCTGACCTGTTCGGCCAGGATTATTCGGCCACCGAGCTCGTCGAAGCGGCGCTCGGAGGTTTCAATGAACGCATCGACGTGTCGGCCACGTATCCGACCGACACGCCCGACACCTTCGTCCGGGGAGGCATCGGCCTCTTCTCCACCGCCCAGGACTACCTGCGGTTCGCCCAGATGCTGGCCAACAACGGGTCACTCGACGGCGAACGGGTGATCGGCCGCAAGACCCTGGAGCTGATGCACAGCAATCACCTCCCGGCCGAGCTCATTCCCTACGAGCTTCTGGGCCGACCGGTGCCCGGCATGGGCTTCGGCCTCGGATCGCGGGTGGTCCTCGACGTGGCCCAGACGGCAGGTTCGGGATCGGTGGGTGAGTACGGATGGGCCGGCGCGGCGAAGACCTACTACTGGGTGGATCCAGCCGAAGAGCTGGTCGGGGTGTTCATGACGCAGTACATGACCGGCGTCCTGCTGCCCGACCGCGACCTTCGCTCCCTTGCCTATCAGGCCATCGTCGACTGAACGCATGGGGCCACGGGCTCAGGCCGACCGTTCCCGGCGAGGGTCGAAGACGACACCTTCGTCGAATTGGGCATGGACCCAGACCCGGTACCGACTGACGAGACCATCGACGAGCGTGAACTGGCTGATGACCGTGCCCTCGATCGGCTCGCCCGTCGGTGGGCGATCGAGCCACGGCCCGAGATGGAGTCCGGTGAACGACCACCATCCGACGACCGTGTCGTCGTTGCCCACGACCGATTCGATGACAACGCTCAGATCGCCGATGTTGCGGCGAAAACCTTTCACGTGCGCCGTCAGGCCGGCTCGCCCGGGAGGACCGCCGAAGGCCTGATTGGCTTCGTCGACCATGTCGGGTTGCGTCATCGCCTCGATCAGGTCGAGGCGTCCGTCGGCGACTACCTCCTGGAGGTAGCTCCGCATCAGCTCTTCGCTCGGTAGCAGCGCCTCGCTCGGTTCGGTCATGCTCGGTTGTTCATGCTGTCGACCGCGCGCCGCGAATTCCGGAGAAGACCGACACCTTCCATTCGTCGTCTCGCTTGTGGAGGATGTAGAAGCTGTCGATCGACTCGATGATCGATCCGTCCGCTCGGTGACGAGTCCCCTCGATGGTGAGGTGGGCCCGGGTCTCCTCCAGGTGAACGATCCGGGTGGTGGTCTCCGGGTGATGGAAGCCCATGACCTCGCGCATCTTCTCCGGGTCGAACGGATAGCGCTCACGCACCTGGGCCTCGGTCTCCGACACGTAGATCACGGGAAGGTGCACGAGGGCCTGCAGGTCGTCACGGGTTCCGCTGACGAAGGCAGCGTTGTAGCGCCCCATGAATTCGTCGATCTCGGTTTCCAGTTCGCCACGCCGTTCGGCGCTCATGGCGGGTTCGGTCATGATGAACTCCCATCGGTCATGAGGGTGGCCCGAGACGGTGTCCCACCCGTGAGTCGTTCGAACAAGAAGTCGACCGAGTGTTCGAGCTCCTCCACGGGGACCGCTGGGTGCAGGCCGGCGTTGGCATGGAGGCGCTTGTCCTGTGTGCTGATCGCATCGAAGAGAGCAAGGCATTCCGGTCGGGAGAACAGTTCGTCCTCGAGCTGCATCAAGAAGAGCACCGGGATGTCGATGTCGGCTGCAGCCTGCTCGATCAGGGGTCGGTAGTGGTCGGGACCCGAGACGCCCATCAACCCCAGCACTGCGGCCCGGAACCGCGCCTCGGCGGCCACCAACGGTGCCCCGTAGATGGTGCCCATCGACAGTCCCCAGTACCCCACGGCACCGACCCCGATGTCCTCCTGGGCCTGGATGAAGTCGAGGGCCCGCTGCCAATCGTCGACCATCTCGGTCACCGTCGATGGTCGTTGCCACTCCGGCCAGAACTCTTCACGCCCGCCTGCGCCCTTCTGGCGACGGCCATGAACCGGCCCGTCGATCGCCATCGCAGCGAAGCCGTGGTCGCGGACCAGTCTCTGACTCAACCAAGGAATGGGCTGTTGGTAGCGGTCGCCGGAAGCTCCGTGGCCGAAGCAGACCAACGGTGCTCCAGAGGCGTGGTCGGCCCGTTGCCACAACACACCAGTGACCGGACGACCATCGGCCGAGGCCGGATCCAGCGTGAATTCCCGGAGGTGCAACCCATCGCGGGTGAGTTCCTCGACAAAGGCCATGACCAGGTTTCTAGCGCACTTCGGCAAGCTCGGTGCAAGGCTGTGACCTGATCGACGACGCAGGGGTTCGCGCCTCGTGTGCGGTCGGTCGTTCATCTCGGGCCGGTCGTTGCGGGCCGAATGGGCGTGGCGATCTCGAGGAGGATGCCGTTGCCGTCGCGGAGGTAGGCGACCGTCTGGCCCCAAGGCTTGTCGTCCGTGGTCCCGTATCGGGTGGCGCCGTTGGTCAGAGCTCGTTCGACGGTCGCCTCGACATCCTCGGTGGTCAAGGTGATCGTTGCTCCCACCGGGGCTTGCGCGGCGCTCAGTCGGGCGAACCCGCCGGCCTGTTCGAGGTTGGTGGACATCAGAGCGTTCGAGGCGAACGCCAGCGTTGTCTGGCCGGTCTCGAGCTCGCCGTAGTCGCCTTCGGGGGTCAGAAGGCGGCGAGGGAAGTCGAACGAGGCGGTGAAGAAGTCGAGCGTCGACTCGACGTCGTCGACGGAGAAGATCGTGTAGTCGAAGTGTGCGGACATGTCGTTGCTCCCCTGTCGAGGGCGACCACGAGTTGGTCGCCCGCCGTTGATGATCGGCACGATACGCCAGGCATGCGACAGCCAATTGTCGGATATTATGGAAATTTCTTGACCGCCGTTCCGGCCGGGCCGAGCATGGATGCATGCAACGACTCGAACGGCTCTATGCCATCAACGAAGCGGTCCGCCGTGCCACGCCCGCATCGGTGAGTGCCCGGCGCCTCGCCGACGAGTTCGGCGTCACACGACGGACCATCGAGCGTGACCTGGCGGCCCTTCGCTCCGCCGGCGTGCCCCTGTATGCCGACCACGGGCGACTCGGTGGCCAGCGAACGGTGGCCGACCCGGAACGGATCGTCGTGACACTGTCTGTTGCCGAAGTGTCGGCGTTGCTGATCGCACTGGCCGCCGGCGGGCCCGATCTACCCTTCTGTGACGCTGGTCGAACCGCCACCGCCCGACTGCTCGATGGTCTTCCCGACGCGACCAGGGTCGGTGTCGAAGGTCTGCGTGCCCGGATCCGGACCCGGCCGCATCCGGCTGTCCGACCGCGGGTCCGCGTCCGCCGTACCCTCGAACAGTGCGTCCAACGGTCCCGAGTGGCGAACATCGACTACCGCGATCGCAACGGGGAGTTCTCGACTCGAGCGGTCGAGTGCCTCGGGTTTCTCCATGGCTCCGAGGGCTGGTATCTGATCGGTTGGTGTCGTCTCCGGGGGGCGGGTCGGCTGTTCCGGCTCGACCGGATCAGATCGGCGCGAGCGACCCGTCAGCATGCCCTCGAACGGGACCTCGACGCTGTGCTCGGCTGGGTCCCCTACCGGGTCGCCGCGCCCTGAGCGAGTAGGGGAACCGCAGCAGGCAGTCGACATGGCGGCCCACCATCTTCACGAACGCCGGGTTCAGCGTCTACGGTCGGGCACCGCCATTGCTCATGGAGGGAAATGGCCGATGGAGGAACGAGATGACGAAGATGAACATGCGCGTGATCGTGGTGGTCGCAACGTTGACGCTGGCTGCGTCGGCATGTGGGGGAGACAGCGAACCCGAGCGGGATCAGGCTCTGGTCGATGCACTGTCCAGCGAGATCTTGAGCGATGGCGATGGCTTCACCACCGATCAAGCTGAAGCCGACTGCGTGGCCGAGGGGACCTACGACGCCATCGGTGCCGATCGTCTGGCCGAGGTCGGGATCACGGTCGATTCGCCGGATCCGAGCGCCGCCGACCTGACCGAAGCCGAGATCGACGAGCTCGTCGACGCCGTCTTCGGTTGCGTTGACATGAAGGCTTCGTTCGCTGCGAGCATCGCCGGCGACGATCTGTCGGAAGACGATGCGACGTGTATCGCTGATGAACTGGGTGACGACGGACTGAAGGAATTGACCAAACAGGGTCTCAGCGCCGACGAGGACATCATCACCGACGAGTTCATCGCGTTGATCACGAGCGCAGCCGAGGCGTGCGAGGTGCCCATCTCCTGACTTCTCCGGTTCGACCCGGGACAGAGGTCTCGGGTCGAACCGGCGGACGTGCACTCCATCTTTGGCGGCTTCGTGCCGATACCGCCTCATGGTCGATCGGGGAACGAATCCTGGTGCCGGTTCCGAGCCGTGCGGTGGGCATGGCTCCCCGTCGGCCAACGACCCGACGTTCGATCGATGTTTCGAACGCCATTTCGACGATCTGGTGCGCTCGTTGACCGCCATCACCGGCGACCGGGAACGGGCCGTCGATTGTGTGCAGGAAGCCTTCGTGCGGGCCTTTCGGCGATGGAACCGAATCAAACGCTACGACCATCCGGTGATCTGGATCCGCCGGGTTGCCATCAACATCGACCACGACCTCCGTCGCAGCGAGACACGTCGCCGGCGACGCGAGGACAACGACCACCGTCGGGCCGACATCGACCACGAGACGCCGGACGGAGCCGAGAAGGCGGCCGCTCATCTGGATCTCGTCGACCTGTTCAAACGCCTCACGCCGCAGCAACGAGCCGTCGCCGCACTCTTCTACGTCGAAGACATATCGGTGGCAGAGATCGCCGCCTCACTCGACCTCAGTGCAGGAGCGGTCAAGTTCCATCTTCATCAAGCCCGGTCGTCGCTCAAGTCGATCTTGGAAGCGGCCCCGGAGGTGACGCCCCGTGTCTGACGACCTCGACGACCTCCTACGAACACAGCTCCAGGCCGCCTATCCGTCGACGACCCAGGCTCCCAACCAACTCCAGGCGCTGGGTCCCCGCTTGCAGAAGGCCAGGCGGAGCCGCCACCAGTCGGTGGCAGCTGGACTGTGCACGCTCCTGGCCCTGACGGGAGGCGCAGCGGCCCTACTCGACGCCAGGTCGAACCCATCCGACATCGAGCTCATCGCAGTCGGGGGTCCCCTCGACGGCTCGACCTCGTTCCACGACTCGGATCTGTCCTCGACGGTGCCGTCGGAGGGACACCAGGGCCAGGCAACGGATGGCGCGGTGCACGAAGTGACAGGGACAGCCGGCAGAGCCGAAGCGGCCGGTCTCTCGACCGAGACGAACGACTCGGCCACTGCAGTGGCGAACCGGGCTTCCAGTGCACCGGCATCAACGGGTACCCCGTCCTCCCGGGCCCACATGATCTGGATCAGATCGTCGGGGCGGGGGAGACTCCCGGTGTGCGTGGTGGGTATCTGCATGTCAGCGCGTGACCTCGTGCAGGAGGCCATCGGTCACGTCGTAGACGAAGCCCCGAATGTGCTCTTTGTGACTGATGAAGGGTGTCATGTGGAGCCGCTCGATCGACTGGCGCACATCGGCGTAGGGATCCGTGAACGTTTCGAGTGACCACCGGGGTTTCACGCCCAGCTCCTCTTCGAGTTGCGAGCGGAACTCGTCCTCGTTCACCTTCTGCAGCCCGCAGTCGGTGTGGTGAACGAGCACGATCTCCCGGGTGCCGAGCAAACGTTGCGACAGACACAGCGACCGAATCACGTCGTCGGTGATGATGCCTCCGGCGTTGCGGATGATGTGGGCTTCGCCGTTTCCGAGGCCGATGATCTTGAACGTGTCGATGCGCGAATCCATGCAGGCGACGATGGCCAGATTCCGCATGGGTTCGACATGGAGTTCAGCGTCTCCGAAGTGCTCGGCGAAGAGTCGGTTGTTGGCAACCAGTTCGTCGGTGTTGGCCGAGAACGGTTCATGAACTGGCATGGTTGGCTGCCAACTCGGTGGTGGGGTCTCCGGCGATTCGGGTATGCCAGATCCGGCGCGGCTGGGTCATGTCGAAGGGGTAGCCCTGATGCATGAGCCGGCGATTGTCCCACAACACGGCGTCCCCCTCGACCCAGTGGTGGTGGTAGATGCGGGGTGGCTGGCAGGCCTGTTCGTTCAGACTGTCGAGCAACGCCTCGGATGCCTCGGGGTCCATGCCGGGGATCCCGTAGGCGTGGCGCCCGATGCACAGGTTGGGTCGGCCCGTGACCGGGTGGATCTTGACCAACGGGCGCAGCGAGGGTTCCTCGTCGTGGTACCCGTACATGTCGTAGCCGCCATCGGCATTGGCGGTGGGAAGGTACCCGGCTCGACCTTGGCTGTAGTACAGCGAGTGGTAGGCGCTGAGCCCCTGGATCATGGACTTGGTGTCCTCGTCGAGCGCCTCGTAGGCGGCCGTCATGTCGGCGAAACCGGTTGGTGCCCCCGAGGCAGGAATGATCTCGGCGGACACCACGGCACCCTTGGCCTGGACCGGCATGTAGGTGCTGTCATGGTGCCAACCCTCGTTGCCTCGCAACGACTTGACCAGATCCGATGCTTGATCGTGGTGAACCCGTCCGCTCTTGCCGATGTTGGAGATGGCGGCCGCGGTGAATTCCAGGTCGCCGAAGCGTCGAGCGAACTCGTCCTGTTCGAGTTGGCTCAGGTGTTGACCGGGAAAGATCAGGAGTGCATGGTCGATCCACGCCGCATGGAGCTGGTCGAACGTTTCGTCGTCGAGCGCTCGGACATCCAGGTCGCGGACGACGGCGCCGAAGGTGGCATCGAGTGGTTGGAGGTCGAGAGTGCGCTTCACCATGAACGAAACGCTACGACAAACCGGCGACACAATGACAACAGCGACGGGACAAACCCGTCTCGTGGGGCCGCGCAGCATCATGGACACGGATCGGGTTGCTGGCCTCCCGCTGGCTCGTCGTTATGCTCTCGGCATGGTGCTTCTCGACTCAGGGCCCGACATGCCGGCGTGGACGTTCCTGACGAACCATGCCCACGTCCTGCTCGCCATTCGACGCAACCCCGAGTTGCGCCAACGCGACATCAGTCAACAGGTCGGCATCACCATCGGTGCCGTGCAGAAGATTCTCCACGACCTGGAGGATGGTGGATTCGTGCGACGAGTACGGGTCGGCAGGCGCAATCGTTACGAAGTGATCGCCGACAAGCCTCTACGGCACCCTCTCGAGGCGCAGCACACGGTCGAGGAGATTCTCACGACGCTCGAGAGCACCTGACCTCGGTCGGCGTGGAGGGGGAGAGGGCCTTCAGTAGTTCGCCGACGGTATGGCCCGCTTCGACCGGATGTCGCAGCCCAAGACCGAGGTGGCATTCGTAGCGATTTCGCCGACCGATTCGTTCGACCGCCAGATACCCGGATGCTTCGAGGTCCGTGAGGATGCGCTGGACGGCGCCTTCGGTGATTCCCACTCGCTGCGCAATGTCTCGTTGCCGCAGCTCGGGATCTCGGTAGAGCTCGAGCAGCACATGCCCGTGGTTGGTGAGGAAGGTCCATTTCTCGCTCATCGGGCGGTCCTTTCGACATCGGCCGATGCCGGACCGGCGGTCGTTCGTCGGCTCTGAAGCTCGTGGCGGGACACGACTCCAGCGGTCGGCGTCGCAAGAGGTATCGCGGTGATCGACGACACCGCGAAAGCGTCGAGGAACGCGCCGGAGGAGAATCCCTCACGTGGGCACCGGTGGTCGCCGATGCTGAAGCCGACGGTGCCTTCGACCGCCAGGCCACCGTCGCCGGAGGTCACGCCCCTTGATCCCCCGGGAAACAAGGGCACGGACATCACGGACCCGTCGTCGAGCGCGGGGGAGAGGAATACTGGCTACCGGACAACATCTGACGGAATCTTGACAGATATTCCTAAATAGGTCAATTCCATTGTCGATTTTTTGAAGCGTTGATAAATTGACACCTTATTCATTTCACCATTTGAAGGTTTGCTGTTGAACTCGCTCGCGTTTGTCCTTGTGCTGCACCTCTGCTGGGTGGGCCTGAGCGCGTGTGTGCCGTCTTCGCAAGGACGGATGGTTCTCCGCCTGGCCGCGATCCCGCCACTGGTGTCCACCGTCGTGGCGCTCGGAGTGCTCCTGGGAAGCTCGGGAGATGCCCCGAGCCTGGACGTTTCCTGGGTCCCCGGACTCGATCTCGAGTTCGTCTTCCAGATCGACTCGCTTGCCGCGTTGATGACGCTGTTGGTGTCCGGCATCGGCGTCCTCGTCTTCGTCTACGCCAATGGCTACTTCGGACCCACGGCGGCGGGCACCGGCCGGTTCGCCACCACTCTGCTGGCCTTCTCGACCGCCATGCTCGGTCTGGTCTGGGCCGACTCCGTCTGGACGCTCTTCGTCTTCTGGGAAGCGACCTCGATCACCTCGTTCCTGCTGGTTGGTCACAAGAGTGTCGACGCCGCCGCTCGATTGGCGGCACGAAGGGCACTGCTGATCACGGCCGGCGGTGGCCTCGCTCTTCTGGCCGGACTGTTGATCCTGGCCGATCGAGCCGGCACGACTCGGCTCGACGATATGGGTCCGGTTGGTGGCACCGCCGGAGGTGTCGCCGCCGCCTTGGTCCTGGTCGCAGCGGCGACGAAGTCAGCCCAGTTTCCCTTCCACGTGTGGCTCCCGGGCGCAATGGCGGCTCCGACTCCTGTCAGCGCCTATCTGCATTCGGCCACGATGGTGAAGGCTGGCGTACTACTGGTCGCACTACTGGGACCAGCGCTGGGTGAAACCGACGTCTGGAAGCCTGTCGGCATCGGGTTCGGGTTGTTGTCGGCGTTCTGGGGAGCCATCGGCGCCCTTCGTCACACCGATGCCAAACTGATCCTGGCCTGGGGAACGGTCTCGCAGCTCGGCTTGATGATCGTGCTGCTCTCGGCCGGTTCCGGCAAAGCGGTGTTCGCTGCCGTTTCGTTGATCCTGGCTCATGCGGTCTTCAAAGCCGCACTGTTCATGGTCGTCGGCGAGATCGACGTTCGGGCCGGGACACGCGACATCTCGGCGCTGTCCGGTCTCGGGTCGCGTATGCCGCTGGCGGCGATGGTGGCGGTGGTGTCCGGAGCCTCGATGGCCGGGGTCCCCCCGCTCCTGGGCTTCACGGCCAAGGAGGCAGCCATAGAGGCCGCACTCAAGATGGACGGACTCGAAGCGCTGGTCGTGGGGTTCGCCGTCATCGGCGGCTCGGTCTTGACCGTGGCCTACACGGTGCGGCTTCTTCTCGGGCTGTTCGGCCCATCGGATCAGCCTGCGACCGACATCGCCGATCGGCGTCCGGCCATGGCGTTCCCTTCGGCTCTCCTCGCCGTTGGCAGCGTCTTGGGCTACGTGTTCCTTGGCACCGTGAATTCCCTGGTGCGTCCGGCAGCGGTCCAGGTCCAGCCCGAGGCCGAGGTCTACTACCTGCTGCGGTGGCCCGGAATCACGACGGCGTTCCTGATCTCGGTCGCGATCGTCGTCGCTGGTTCGACCGTCGGCTGGTTGGTCTTCCGTCGCCCGCTCGGCGTCCCGTCCCCGGTGGGAGCCGGCGTCGTCGATCGTGGGACCGACGGAGTGCTGTCCGTTGCCCGCTTCGTGACCGGTCGGGTCCAGCACGGCTCGCTCCCCGTGTACATGGCCGTGATGGCCATGACCGTCATCGTGGCGGCTCTTCCTTTCGCCTTCGACGTCGAGCCGTCGGCCATCTACCTCTGGGACAGCCCGATGCAGGGTGTTCTGGCTGTTGTCGTCGTCGGAGCAGCGGTCCTGACGTCGGGCATGGCATCTTCTCGTCTCGGTGCAGCACTCGGATTGGGTTCGGTCGGCGTGGCCGTTTCCGGCCTGTTCGTCGTCCACGGCGCCCCCGATCTCGCACTGACGCAGCTCTTGGTCGAAACCGTGATCGTGGTCGGATTCGTGCTGGGTCTCGGCCATCTGACTCGCCGATTCCCATCAGCCAAGGCCGGATGGCGGTTGCTGCGACTGGTCGTGTCGGTCTGTGTGGGGGGAGCCGTCGCCTTGGCGCTGGCCTCGAGCGCATCGAACCCTTCTGGTGTCCCGCCTCTGGAGGATCTGACGGTGGCCGCCGTCGATGAAGGGGGCGGCAACAACCTCGTCAACGTCATCCTGACCGATGTGCGAGCGCTCGACACGCTGGGCGAGGTCGTGGTGCTGGCTGTGGCTGCCCTCGGCATCCTGGCCCTCACCGAGTCCGGCCGCTCGCGGAAGGAAGAAGTGGCATGATTCGCTCGACCTCACCGGTTGCCGAGCTCGGCGTTCGGGCCGCCACGCCGCCCGCACTCATGGTCGGTATGTTCTTGTTCTTTGCCGGTCACAATCGTCCGGGCGGGGGCTTTGCGGCAGGTCTCATCATCGGTGCCGTCGTTGCGCTGCGTTGGATGGTCGGCCTGCGAACCACGGTTGTCCCGTCGCAGCTCATGGCTGCTGGCATCGTGATCGTGGCCGGCGTCGCCCTGGCCCCGGTGCTGTTCGGCTCGGTCGTGCTGGATCAGGCCGTGTGGTCCACCTCACTCCCGGTGCTCGGGAAGGTCAAGGCCGGCTCCGCCGCCATCTTCGACATCGGTGTCAGCGCCATCGTGGTCGGCCTCGTGATCGCCGTCATCGACGGGCTCAGCCCGGCCACGACGTCGGCGCCAGAAGGTCAGTCGTCGTGAGCGGCTCACTGATCTTCGCCATTGCCGGTCTGAGTGCCGTTGGGATCTACATGATCACGGGCCGATCCCTCAGTCGGATCGTGCTCGGCTTCGCCTTGCTCGGTCATGCTTCGGTCCTGGCGTTGCTGGCCAGCGGTGGACCTGCCGGCGATCCTCCCTTGGCCGATCGTACGACGGCGACCGAAGTAGCCAACCCCGTGCCTCAAGCCCTGGCCTTGACCGCCATCGTGATCTCGTTCGGACTCACACTCTTTCTTCTCGCCCTGGCCCGACGCCAACAGGAACTGACGGGCGACGACCTGGTGGAGGACGACGTCGAAGATCGGCGTATCGCCTCACAGGAGACACCATGACCACGCTGGTTCCCCTCCTCGTCGTTGGCCCGCTTCTGGCCGCAGCGCTAGCGCTCGCGGCACGATCGTTGGGCCGTTTGCGTGATGCCATCACCTTGATCACGCTGTTCGGTGTTGCCCTTGGTGCCTTGATCCTGGTCCTGTCGGTGAACCGGTCGGGCCCGGTCGTGGTCCGTCTCGGCGGCTGGCACCCCGAGCTCGGCATCGTGTTGGTGGCCGACCTCTTCGCAGCTCTCGTGCTGCTCTCGGCCACCGCCACGGTCCTGGCGGTCGAGGTCTTCTCCATAGGGCAACGCAAGACCGTGTGGGCAGCCAGTCCCGATCTGGTCGGTCCGTTGCTGCTCGTACTGACCGGGGGCGTCAGCCTCGCCTTCCTGACCGGAGACCTGTTCACGCTGTTCGTCGCCTTCGAGCTGATCCTGGTCTCCAGCTACGTACTGCTGACCCATCAGGGCCGGTCCGGACAGGTTCGGTCCGGCATGTCGTACGTGGTGATGAACCTGTTCGCCAGCACGCTGTTCCTCTTCGGCCTCGCCTTTGTCTATGCCTCGACGGGCACGGTGAACATGGCACTGTTGTCCGAGCGAGTTCCCGAACTGTCCTCCGGCACCCAACTCGGTCTGGGGTTGTGGTTCTTCGTCGTGTTCGGAACGAAGGCTGCCGCCTTTCCGCTCTTCTCTTGGCTCCCTGACAGCTATCCCACCGCTCCGACGACCATCACCGCAGTGTTCGCCGGCCTGTTGACCAAGGTCGGCGTCTATTCGCTGATCAGGTTCCACACTCTGACCCGTATGGATGAGCTGGGCCCCATCGTCCTCATCGTGGCCGGAGCAACCATGTTGGTCGGTGTGCTGGGTGCGTTGGCCCAGAACGACGTCAAGCGCATTCTGTCGTTCCACATCATCAGCCAGATCGGCTACATGTTGATGGGCCTTGGATTGTTCACCGTTGCCGGTGTGGCGGGAGCCGTCCTGTTCCTGGTCCACCACATCCCGACCAAGACCCTGCTGTTCCTGGTCGGCGGCATGATCGAGGACGAGTACGGGACGTCGGACCTGGACAAGGCCGGTGGTCTGGCTGCCCGGCGACCAATACTCGGATTGTTGTTCGCCATACCGGCCATGAGCCTCGCCGGTCTCCCACCCTTCTCCGGATTCGTGGCCAAGTTGTCCCTGATCCGGGCCGGCATCGAGGCTCAGTCGACCCTCATCGTCATCGTGGCGCTGGTGGTCAGCGCGTTGACGTTGTTGTCGATGGTGAAGATCTGGCTGGGAGTGTTCTGGGGAGTGGATCCCCGAGATGAACCCACCGAGCTCTCGAGCCCACAGGCTCGGATGCTGATGACGTCGGCCACGGGGGCTGCCATCGTGGGCACGCTACTGGTTGCGGTTCTGGCCGGTCCGTTGTGGGACATGAGTCTTGCCGCGGCAGAGTCCTTGCTCGACCCCTCCGGATACGCCACCGAGGTACTGCGATGAGGCCCCTGTCTTTTCGGTCGGTGATCTCGATTGTCTCCCTGACCGCAGCCTGGTGTGCGCTGTGGGGTGAGGTGTCGGCGGCCAACGTGCTGTCCGGGGTCCTCCTCGCAACCGCCTTCGTGCTGAGCGGGATGGGCACGCCGGGGCGAGGCAGGGTGCGGGTCGTTCCACTGGCCAAGTTCATGGGCCTCGCCACGTTCGATCTCGTGTCGTCGACCGTCAACGTGGGTCGAGAGATCCTGACACCCGTCGACTCCACGGACGAATCGATCATCGCGGTCCCGTTGCCGGTGGAGACCCGTTCCCACTTCCTGCTCCTGATCGTCGCCGTCACCGTTACTCCCGGAACCGCGGTCGTCGACGCCGACGCCGACACCGGCACCCTCTATCTGCATCTGCTCCACGACAACCGGCGAGCCGAGGTCGTGGCCCACGTGACTCGCCTGGCCGAGCTGGCCTGTCAAGCCCTGCCCGTGACCACTCCGGTCAACCGAGACGAAGGAGTTGCTTCGTGATCGCCACCATTGCGCTCGGATGCTTCGTGCTGGCCGGCGCCTGCGCCGCAGCCCGGGTCGGGCTCGGGCCGACGCTGGCCGACCGGATTGCTGCCCTCGATGTCGCCCTGATCTCGTTGATGGGGGGCATCGTGGCCCACGCCGCCGATACGGGTTCGACCGACTATCTCATCGTCACCGTGGTGATCGCCATTGTCGGCTTCCTGGCCACCATGGCCGCCAGTACGTTCATCACCGCCCACGAACGCGACGAGCGATCATGAGCATCATCGCCTCGATCTTGCTGTTGGCCGGCGGCGTCGTCGCCGTGCTGGCCGGCGTTGGCCTCCTGAAGTTCTCGACGGCATATGCTCGGTTCCATGCCGCCGGGAAAGCCAGCCCGGTCGCCTTCGTCCTTGCGGCACTCGGTGCGGCGTTCGAAGTGGGGCCGGCAGGAGCCGCCGTGCTGCTCCTGGCCTCGGTGGCCCTGGTTCTGACCCTGCCCATCGCCGTACACCTGCTGTTCCGGGCCGTGCACCGGACCACCGATGGCGATCACCTCGTCATCGACGAGCTGTCGCCCCACGATCGGCGCTGAGCACACCCCCTGAGAGGACTCGGGAGTGTGGCGTCGTCGTTGGCGTCAAGAGCAACTGGAGTTCGTCAGCCGGCATCGGTTGGTGAAAGAGAAAGCCCTGAGCCAACTCGCAGCCCAGCTGTTGGGCCATCTCCAGTTGGGGGACCGTCTCGATTCCCTCCACGACGACGTTGAGGTCGAGCGCTCGAGCCAAACCGAGGACAGCGGCGACGACGCTCTGGGCAACATGGTCCGTCGCCAGGCTCTGTACGAACGATCGATCGATCTTCACGATGTCGATGGGTAGCTCGCGAAGATACGACAGGGACGAGTAGCCCGTACCGAAGTCGTCGATCGCAATGCGAACGCCAAGCTCTCGAAGGGCGTTCATCACCGGAATGGTGCTGTCCATGTCGCTCAACATCGCGGACTCGGTGAGTTCGAGTGTCAACCGATGCGGATCGAACCCGCTGTTGTCGAGTGCCGTTCGGACGCGATCCACGAACTGCTGATTGGAGATCTGCCCCGCAGTTGCGTTGATCGAGAGGCCGAAGTCGTCTCGGCCGATGGCGGCTGCTTCTCTTGTCGCAGTGCTGAGGACGAAGTCGTCGATGTCGCCGATGAGTCCGGCTTCCTCGGCGATGGCCACGAACGATGCCGGTGGTTGGAGGATCCCGTGGTCGTCGCGCCAGCGCACCAGCGCCTCGACGCCACGGACTGCTCCGGAGGCGATCTCGAGGATGGGCTGATAGTGCACTTCGAAGCGCTCCTCGTAGAGCGCTCGGACCAGCCCTGCCTCGATATCGAAGCGCTGCCCAAGCAGCGTCTGCAGATCTTCGTCGTGAATGACGAAGCCGCCGCGGCGCTGGTCCTTTGCATGGTACGCCGCGGTGTCGGCCTCACTGAGCAGAAGTTCGGCTTCGGAGGATCGTCCCGGTATTGCCACGGCGATGCCGATGCTCATGCCGATGCGGAACTGACGGCCGTTGAGGACGAACGGCTCGTTCATCCGTTCGAGGAAGCGGGCCGCCAGTCGGGCCGCTCCTGCCTCGTTGGTGGAGGCCATGACGACGACGAACTCGTCGCCGCCAAGTCTGCCGACCAGCAACCTGTCGGCCCGCGTGTCGTTCTGGCAGACCAGGACCAGTCGCTCGGCCAACATCTGCAGGAGACGGTCACCGGCTTGATGACCGAGCGAGTCGTTCACCACCTTGAAGCGATCCAGGTCGCAGAACAGGACCCCGGGGGCTCGCCCAGCGACCAGGTGGCTGTCGATCACTCGGACGATGCGCGCTCGGTTGGCCAAGCCGGTGAGACTGTCGGTGAAGGCCAGGCGTTCGAGCTCCTCGGTCATGCGAGCCTGAGCAGTCACGTCTCGGCCGACGCCGAAGAGCAAACCCGTCGTGGTGTCGAGGGAAAGGGACCAGTCCGTCTCGCAGCTGGAACCATCGCTCGACCGAAGCCGAAGATGAGCTCGACACCGCGACCTGGTCGCCAGCGCATAGTTGATCGTCGTTGTCGAGTCCGAGCTCTCGGTTTGCACCAGGTCCCAGAAGCTCGGCGGAGTCTCCTCGGCGAAGCTGCCGACAATCCTGATCCACTCGTCGTTGGCCTTGATCACCCGGCCCGTAGCGTCGCAGACGATGAACATCATGCCGTCGGTTCCGAAGAACTGACGGAGGAGTTGGTCGCGGACGTCTTCCGGCCCAGCTTCGCGTTCGCCGCTGCCGATGGTGCCGGCAAAGGACAACAGCCGGAACCTTCCGTCCTGATCGAGGGCTTCGACGGTCCATCCTTCGACCGAGACGAGGCGAGCGCCCGGCGCAAGGCCCGCATCGAGGTCGCGGGCCGCGTCGTTCACCTCGAGCAGCACGCGGTCGGAGTCGATCAAGAGAGAGGGAGCAGCCGACCGATGCGTGGCCATGGCCCAGAAGAAGATGGCAAGATCATCTGCCGGTGACACGGTCATGTCAGCTGACGGCTGCCGGCACCCCTGAGGTCATCCTGGTGAGGATCACCTCGAAGAGGCCGAGCAGTACGTCTTTCACCGAACTGCGTTCCCGAGCGTCGACGGGGAGGATGAGGACGTTGGGCCCGACCTGGAGTGCCGCCCGAATCTCGTCCGAGGTGTGGGGCTGCTCGCCATTGAACTTGTTCACGGCCACCACGAACGGGATTCCCTTGGATTCGAAGTAGTCAACGGCATAGAAGCAGTCAGCGAGACGCCGCGAATCGACGAGGACGACCGAACCGAGGGCACCGGCAACCAGGTCGTCCCACATGAAGCCGAAGCGCTCCTGGCCCGGTGTCCCGAACAGGTAGAGAATCAGATCGTTGTCGATCGTGATGCGTCCGAAGTCCATGGCGACGGTCGTCGTTGTCTTGGTGCCGACCTGAGACGTGTCGTCGATCCCGATGCTGGCAGATGTGATCGAGGCTTCGGTCCGAAGCGGGTCGATCTCCGAGACCGTCCCGACGAAGGTGGTCTTTCCGACGCCGAATCCGCCGGCGATGACGAACTTGGCCGACACCTTGCCGCTGCTGTTGGCTCTCGTCGTCATAGCTTCTTGACTCCTTCGATCAGTCTCGAGATCAGTTGGATGTCGGCACTGGTTTCGGTCTGGACCACGCGGTGAACCGACACGTGGCCGGTCTGGATCAGGTCGCCAACGATCACTTTGATGGTTCCGGTCGGAATGGCGAGGTGGGCAGAGAGTTCGGCAATGGCGATGGCATCGGTGCAGAGGGCGTGCACGCGAGACGTTTCGAAACGAAGATCGTGACCAGACAGGCCGGTGGCCTGGACCAGGGTCTCGAATCTCAGGCCGTCGACCCGGCTTCGCGTTCGCCCGCCGGTGACGACGAAGGGCCGGACGAAATCCCCGGCTTCTTCGGTATGCGTCGATTCGAGGTCGGACATGGGTGCGAGCGCCTTCTCTAGATCGCCAGGCTGTTCTTGAGCTCGACGATGAGGTCGGGGGTCAAGACCCTTCCGGCCCGCTCGGCGAACAGCGTCATCTCGTAGGCCACCAGCCCGATGTCGGCATCCTTGCTGGCAACAACACCGAGGACGGCGCCGTGGGTGATGTTGACGATCAGCAGATAGCTGCGGTCCATCTCGATGATGACTCGGTGGACCCGATCCTCGGCGAAACACCGGGCTGCACCCAACGTCAGGCTTGCCAGTCCCGAGGTGATGGCGCCGAACTGGTCGGCGGTGGCGTCGGGCAGCCCCTCCGATGTGGCCAGTTTGATGCCATCGGCCGAGACGGCGAGCGCGTCCTGGACACCGACGGTCTCGGTGATGAAGTTGTCGATCAGCCAGGTGA